>JAHRVJ010000224.1 GCA_019090765.1 Ilumatobacteraceae bacterium | reverse complement strand
CGTTTACTCACTACACCGCTGACGGATTGATCGTCGCTACACCAACGGGGTCGACGGCCTATTCGTTATCGGCGCGTGGACCAATTGTCTCACCACGTCACCGGGCAATCTTGCTGACCCCTGTATCACCACACATGTTGTTCGATCGAACGCTGGTGCTCGACCCATCTGAGGTAGTCGAGATCGAAGTATCTGGCCACCGCAGTGTCGACGTTGCAATCGATGGCCGCGCCGTTGGCGAACTTCATGAGGGCGATGTGGTTCGCTGCGAGCCATCGCAATCGACCGCCAACTTCGTCCGTTTCGCGGCTTACCGATATCACCAGATTCTGAAGGCCAAGTTCGGCCTCGCCGACCGCTGATGCTGACCGAGCTACACATTGAGAATCTGGGGGTCATCGACCGGCTCGAATTGATTCTGGGACCCGGGCTCACAGCACTCACGGGAGAAACCGGGGCTGGAAAAACAATGCTCGTCGATGCCATCGAGTTGCTGGTCGGCGGGAGGGCAGACTCGACGATTGTTCGCCATGGCGCCACCGAAGCGCGGATCGATGGCCGCCTTGTCGCCCCGGACGGCACCGAAACTGTGCTGACCCGCATCATTCCGGCCTCGGGCCGTTCAAGGGCTTACCTCAACGGCCGATTGGCCACTGTTGCCTCACTCGCCGAAGCGGCCAGCGACGCTGTTGACCTGCACGGCCAGCATGCTCACCAGTCGTTACTGTCGATGCCCACTCAACGTGGGGCACTCGACGAGTTCGGTGAAATCGACCTCACAGTGTTGTCCGCCGCACGGGCACGCCTCGTGGAAGTTGATGCCGAGTTGGCTGCGCTTGGCGGTGACGAGAGGGGACGAGCGCGAGAGATCGACCTGCTCCGCTACCAGGTAGACGAATTGAACGATGCCAGCCTCGTTGGCCCCGAGGAGGACGAGCAACTAGACGCCGAGGAGTCGATTCTGGCTGACGCAGTAGCCCATCGTGAGGCTGGCCGAGCAGCGCTGGCCGCACTGGTCGACGACGACGGTGGGCGTGACTCGATTGCCGCGGCGCTCGCCGCGCTCGATGGGCGATCCCCGTTCGAACGAAACTTCAAGCGTCTACAAACCCTGCTCGCCGAGCTTGACGACATCGCTGGTGAGGTTCGTGAAACGACCGACCTGATCGACGAATCGCCAGAACGTCTGGATGCGCTGCGCGAGCGTCGACAGTTGCTAAAGAACTTACTCCGAAAGTACGGCGCGGACCTTGAATCGGTGCTGCTGTTTCAGGTCGAGGCGGAGCAGCGCTTACGGGAATTGTTGGGATTCGATGAGCGCGCTGCCGCACTCGATGTTGTGCGGCAGCAGGCATTGGCTGACGAACGTCTGGCGGCCGCAGCCGTGGGCGACGCACGACGCGCAGCAGCCCCACAACTGGCCCAAGCTGTTGAGGCTCGCCTGCAAGAACTGGCCATGCCAGACGCCGCGATCGCAATCGAAGTTGGTGAGCACGCCGAAGACAATCCGGCCGACCGAATCCAGTTCCTGTTGGCCGCCAACCCTGGCTCCCCATTGCTGCCGCTGAACCGTGTCGCTTCTGGCGGCGAACTAGCACGAGCGATGTTGGCACTGCGGCTGGTGTTGTCAGGAGTTGATGGTGACAAGGCGGCTGTTGGCACATTGGTGTTCGACGAAGTCGATGCAGGCATTGGCGGGGCGGCGGCACAGTCGATTGGGGATGCACTCGGAATGCTCGGCAATCGACATCAGGTGCTCGTGGTAACTCACTTGGCACAGGTTGCCGCCGCAGGTGACGCTCAGATCTCGGTGTCCAAGCAGGTCAGCGATGGCATCACCTCGGCGACTGCAGTCCAGATCGAGGGTGATGAACGTGTTGATGAGATTGCTCGGATGCTCTCGGGATCTCACTCTAAGTCTGCGCGCGAACACGCTCGTGAGTTGCTTTCATAAAATCTCCTGCCCCATTCGCGCTCGCCTCCCTACTGCCGGGGTATGGTGAGTTTCCGTCATGGTGCTAAGCCTGCACCAAGCGAATAGACGGAGGATCTGGCAATGCCAAAGCACATTTTCGTGACCGGGGGCGTGGCTAGCTCTCTCGGTAAAGGCCTTACCGCTTCCTCCCTCGGACGTTTGTTGAAGCTCCGTGGGTTGCGCGTCACGTTGCAGAAGCTCGACCCCTACATCAACATCGATCCGGGCACGATGAATCCGTTCGAGCATGGCGAAGTGTTCGTTACCGACGATGGTGGCGAAACCGATCTCGACCTCGGCCACTACGAGCGGTTCATCGACGAGAACCTGTCGCGCAACTCCAACGCGACCACGGGATCGATCTATCAGGCAGTCTTGGCTGCCGAACGGCGTGGCGACTACCTGGGCAAGACCGTGCAGGTGATTCCGCACATCACCGATGAAATCAAACGCCGCATCGAACGAGTAGCGAGAAACGACGTCGACGTCGTCATCACCGAGGTCGGCGGAACCGTTGGCGACATCGAGATCCTTCCCTTCCTCGAAGCGATCCGGCAGTTCCGCAACCTTGTTGGGCGTGACAACGTCTGTTACATCCATGTCACGCTCGTTCCGTTCATCGGCCCGGCAGGGGAGCAGAAGACGAAACCCACCCAGCACTCCGTCACCGAGTTGCGCAGCCGGGGGATTCAACCTGACGTAATTGTGTGTCGCAGCGACGATCCGCTATCGCCCGAACTCAAACGCAAGATCTCAGCACTGTGCGACGTCGATGAACGAGCAGTGGTCAACGCTGCTGATGCCAAGAATATTTATCAGCTACCGCTGATCCTGCACGACGAGGGCCTCGATGACTATGTCTGTGACCTGATGCGGATCGAGGGGGAACTTGACCTCACCACATGGGAGGCGGTAGTTGAAAAGGTTGATGCCGCCACACGTCCGGTACGGATCGGCCTAATCGGCAAGTACATCAAGCTGCCCGATGCATACCTATCAGTCGTTGAGAGTCTCAAGCATGCCGGTTTCCACCATGGCGCGAAGGTCGAAATTGTTTGGATCCAGTCCGAAAATGTCGAGGGGCTGTTGGCTGCTGGCGAGCTGAGCCAGCTTGATGGCATTGTTCTGCCTGGCGGATTTGGCTCGCGGGGCGTCGAGGGCAAGATTGCCGCAGCGCGTTACTCCCGAGAAGAGGGCGTCCCATGTCTCGGTCTGTGTCTCGGACTGCAGACCATGGCGATTGAGTTCGCTCGCAACGTCGTCGGACTCGCTGATGCGAATTCGACTGAGTTCGATCCGACCACCCAGTATCCGATCATCGACCTGATGCTCGAACAGCGCGGCATCGAAGACAAGGGCGGCACGATGAGGCTTGGTGCGTATTACGCAGTGTTGGCATCTGGCTCACAGGTCGCCGAGGCCTACGGCGAGCCTGTCGTGAGCGAACGCCATCGGCATCGTTACGAGTTCAATGAGGAGTACCGGGAACAGTTGGAAACCGCAGGCCTGTGGTGCTCGGGCACCTCTCCTGACAAGCGACTTGTTGAGTTCATCGAACTCCCGGGTCATCCGTTCTGGGTCGGAACGCAAGCTCATCCCGAGTTCAAGAGTCGGCCTGATCGGCCTCATCCGCTATTCCGCGACTTGATCGCCGCCGCGCTTACAAGGCGCGAAGCTACCAATGCCGCGACACCTGCACCCGCAGCGGGAACCCCGGAACCATCGCTCACCTCGTGAGCGCCGATCAAGGCTTTCGCCGCGTATCGGAAAGAAAGATCCATGACGGCTACGTCTGGCATTTGGCCACAGCCGAATACGAGGCGCCCGATGGAACGGCCTTCACTCGCGATGTAGTTCGGTCTCCCGGTGCTGTGGGTGTCCTTCCACTCACCTACAATTCAGCAGGCGAACCAATGGTTGTCTTGGTCAGCCAATATCGTCCCGCCTACGAGCGGGCGCTCATCGAGATCCCAGCTGGAACGCGCGATATCGAGGGCGAAGATACAGCCGACGTGGCGCGACGTGAGCTGATCGAGGAGGCTGGGCTGTCGGCCGGAGCTGTTGAGTTGCTTTCTGAGATCTACCCGTCGCCGGGGATGACCG
>JAHRVJ010000223.1 GCA_019090765.1 Ilumatobacteraceae bacterium | reverse complement strand
GTGCTCGCGAAGGCGCTACATGTGAGCCGACCGACAGTGTCCGGAGTGATCGAAGACCTGCGGCGCGGCGGTTTTGTGTCCTCCCGCCAGGGCAGCGGAACCTGGGTATCGGCGACCTCGGCGCCCCGCGATGAACCCGTGCCCTTCGTGGAGATGATTCAGGCCGACGGATGTATTGATCTGGCCGCAGCCACTGCATCTGATGCCAGTTGGCTTCCACCGATGCGCGTCGAGACAGCGGACCTGCTGATGGTCGATCCATCAAACGGGCTGATTCCCCAGGGGCTGCGCCAGCTACGAGAGACGGTCGCGCAGCGCGCCGCTGCACAGGTTGACGGCACCACCGCGGCGAACGTGATCACCACTTCGGGAGCGCATCAAGCTCTAGCTCTCGTGGTGGCCACGATCGCCCCACGTGGCTCAACCGTGCTTGTCGAAGACACCACTTTTGGTGGTTTGGTCGACATCGTCTTGGCCGCTGGTTGTCACCCGGTGGGGATTCCAAGGGACGACGATGGCCCTGTGCCGGAAGTGCTCACTGAACTCATTCGGCGGCACAACCCATCGCTGGTTGTTCTGGTTTCATCGGTTCATTCGCCGACGGGCACGATCTCATCGGTCGATCGTTGCCGCGAGTTGACCAACGTGCTGGCCGACGCTCCGACTCAGGTGGTGCTCGATGAGACGTACGCGGACCTCGAATTCACGCCGTCTGGCAGGCCGTTATCGGTGGCCTTGGGCAATGACGTGATTCGAGTCGGTTCACTCTCTAAAACACTTTGGAGCGGCCTGCGAACGGGATGGATAATCGCCCCGATCGATACCTGTTTGGCGATCGCTCGCCGCCGTTGGAAGCAGTTTGATTTGGGGCCGTCGGTTGCATCGCAACTGTTTGCTTTGCAGGCCCTAGAAGGGATCGAGGGCCGTATCGCCGAACGGTGCTCGGCACTTCGCGGCAGGTATGCCTGGTTGCGAGACGCGCTCACCGAGGCGTTCCCCGATTGGCAGCTCACTCCGGTCGACGGCGGCCTGGCGATGTGGGTGGAGGTTCCAGGCGACGGGGCCGAGTTCGCCACACATGCAGCCGCTAATGGGGTAGCCGTCTTGCCTGGCTCAGCCTGTCGGGCTGACCGCGAGCCAACGCCGCATATCCGGATCTGCTTCGACCGTCCGATGGAGGTACTGGAAAACGCCATCGAGCGGCTTCAAGCGATGCCGGGCTGACTCAGCGCAACGATGCCGTAACTGCACTTCCCGCTCGCGTCGAAACCGGGCCTGCCGGTACAATCGGCGAATCGTCGCTAGGTGTGATTGGTGCCTCTTTCAACAGGCTCAGGCCTGGCGCCGGCCAGCATCGACTACGACGAAAGGAGAGATCACAAAGTGAGCGACGTTCGCCAGATCTCTCCGGTTGCGGGCTGGACCGGCAGTGCACCCCCTGCCTTCACTCCAGATGCCCTTGCCGCAAGCGCAATGCGCATTCGTGAGGGCTGTTTTGTAGTCTCCGATCCAGCCACCGGCGCACTCGGCGTTGCAAACGGCGGGTCTCAGGTCACCGCCGACGTCCCGGGTGCTTGGCCCGTCGCCGCTGTTCTCCCAGCGATGTATCCCGAATGGCTTGGCGACCGGAGTTTTGCCGAAGTCCACGGCACTCGATTTGCCTACGTGACAGGCGCGATGGCCAATGGCATCGCGACAACCGAGCTGGTTATCGAAGCTGCCCGCAGTGGCTGCCTAGGGTTTTTTGGCGCCGCCGGGCTCAGCTATCAACAAGTTGAAGCTGCAATCGATGAGTTGGTTGGGTCGCTCGGCCACGATGGCGCTCCGTGGGGTTGCAACCTGATTCACTCGCCCAACGAACCGGCGCTAGAAGAAGCAGTCGCGGACCTCTATATCGCCCGTGGGGTTCGCAAGGTGTCGGCCGCGGCGTACATGTCACTGACCCCAGCCATTGTTCGCTACGCATACAGCGGACTCACAGTTGACGCGGCCGGCGCAGTCATTCGGCCGAACATGGTATTTGCCAAGGTTTCGCGGCCCGAAGTGGCGAGCCATTTCATGAACCCGGCACCGATGGCGATGCTGAACAAGCTGGTTGTTACCGGGAAGTTGACTGAGCGGGAGGCGCAGCTCGCGGCCACGCTGCCAGTTGCCGAAGACTTCACAATCGAGGCCGACAGTGGAGGCCATACCGACAATCGTCCACTTGGCCCGCTGTTCTCGGCGATCCAGGCCGTGCGTGACTCGGTGATGACTGATCGCGGCTATCAACGACCGGTCCGGCTCGGGGCAGCCGGAGGAATCGGCACGCCGCAGGCAGCAGCCTCGGCGTTCGCGCTCGGAGCCTCCTACATTTTGACCGGGACTGTGAACCAGGCTTGTGTCGAGTCGGGGCTCTCGGTGGCGGGCAAGGAAATGCTCGCGGCCGCCGACATCGCGGACGTCACGATGGCGCCTGCGGCCGACATGTTCGAACTCGGCGTCGAGTTACAGGTGCTCAAGCGAGGGACGATGTTTGCGCCGCGAGCGAAGCGCCTGTATCAGCTCTATCGCACCTACGACTCGCTTGACTCGATTCCAGCGGATGTCGCTGCCGAGGTGGAGCGAGGTGTGCTGCAAATGTCGCTCGACGAATGCTGGTTGACCACCCGTGCGTTCTGGATGGACCGCGACCCGCAACAGGTTGCGCAGGCCGAAACTGATCCACGTCACAAGATGGCGCTCACATTTCGGAGCTATCTCGGCCTGTCCAGCCGCTGGGCAATCGAGGGAGATCAGAACCGGCGGACCGACTACCAAATTTGGTGCGGGCCCGCGATGGGAGCGTTCAACGCCTGGACTTCAGGCACTTTCCTCGCCGAGCCCGCAGGCCGTACGGTCGCCCAAGTTGCCAAGAATCTCCTGGAAGGTGCCGCTGTCGTTACGCGATCCCATCAACTTCGCACTTACGGTGTGCCCATGCCCGCGACCGCCTTCGACTACCGACCACGACCGCTCGGCTAACGCCGCCCGACGACCCAACAATTCCGTGCCGATATAGGACTGCAAAATGGCTTCTGACAAAAACAATCAACGGCCACCGGTCGCCATCGTTGGCGTGTCGGCCCTATTTCCCGGCTCTTCGGACTCGGCTGGATTCTGGAGTGACATCCTCGACGGCACCGATCGGATGACCGACGTTCCTCCAACGCATTGGCTGACCGAGGACTACTACGACGGCGATCTCGCGACTCGCGACAAAACCTACGGTCGCCGAGGCGGGTTTCTAGACAGCGTCGAACTCGATCTCCTCGGGTTCGGTATTCCACCCGTTGACCTGCCAGCTACCGACACCGCCCAGCTCTTGGCGTTGATTGTCGCCCAGCAAGTGCTCGACGACGCGACACATGGGCAGTTCTCAGAACTCGATCGCTCCCGCGTGTCGGTCATCCTCGGTGTCACATCCGGCCAGCAATTGCTCGGCGACATGGCCAGCCGAATGAACCGTCCGATGTGGCTCCAAGGCATGCGTCGAGCCGGAGTCGCTGAAGATGTTGCCCAGGCCGCGTGCGAGCAGATCAGTGACTTGCATCCAGAGTGGACCGAGAGCACTTTCCCTGGGCTGCTTGGCAATGTTGTCGCTGGCCGCATCGCGAACCGTCTCGATCTGGGGGGAACGAACTGTGTCACCGACGCCGCATGTGCATCGTCATTCTCCGCGCTCTCAATGGGTTTGAACGAGCTGTACCTCGGCGACAGCGACATGGTGATCGCGGGTGGTGTCGACACCATGAACGACATCTTCATGTACATGTGCTTCTCGAAGACGCCCGCACTTTCCCAGACCGAAGACGTGCGGCCGTTCTCCGATCAGGCCGATGGCACGATGCTCGGCGAAGGCATCGGCATGGTCGCTCTCAAGCGGCTGGCCGACGCGGAACGCGACGGCAACCACATCTACTGCGTCGTCAACGGTGTCGGTTCGAGCTCGGACGGCCGCTCGAAAAGCGTTTATGCCCCTGTCTCGGCTGGCCAAGCCAGGGCACTCACTGGGGCTTATGACAAGGCCGGTTACCTCCCCGACACGGTGGAACTTGTTGAGGCGCACGGCACCGGCACTGTCGCTGGTGACGCAGCCGAATTCAACGGCCTTGAGCTGGCTTTCAACGTTGAGGGTCAGCAGCAACGTCAGTGGTGCGCGCTGGGCTCGGTGAAGAGTCAGATCGGCCATACGAAAGCTGCCGCAGGTGCTGCCGGATTGTTCAAGGTCATCATGGCGCTCCACCACAAGGTCCTGCCGCAGACCGCCAAGATCGATCAACCCAACCCGAAGCTTGACCTTGAGAACTCGCCGTTCTATCTCAACACCAAGACCCGCCCGTGGGTGCGCGGCGCTGGCCACGAACGGCGCGGTTCAGTCAGTTCGTTTGGCTTTGGCGGGTCCAACTTCCACGTTGCACTGTCGGAATACACCGGGGACGGAGTGCATGCGCCACGGTTGCGCACCAGCGACGCCGAGCTCGTCGTGCTGTGTGGCGCCGATGCCGAAGACCTCATCGCCCAAGCACGCGAGCATCGCGAGGCCGCGACCGAAGACGCCTATGTCCGCTGGTTAGCCCAGACCAGCCAGCGTTCCTACGATTCCGGTGCCAATGCCCGTCTGACGCTTGTCGTGACCAGCGCCAACAATCTTCGCGATCGGCTCAGCACTGCGATCGGCTACCTCGAACAAGATCCGCTAACTCCGTTCTCCACACCGACCAAGATTCACTACGGCATCGGTAAGCCCGATGGTGAGGTCGGCTTCGTATTTCCTGGTCAGGGCAGCCAGTACCTGTTGATGGGCGCCGATCTGGCAATGCAGTACAACGAAGCGATCAAGCCGTGGGATCTTGCGGCCGACCTTGAGTGGACAGATGAGACGCTCCAGAGTGTTGTGTTTCCGATTACTTCCTTCGATGAGCACGGGTCGGAATTACAGCAGAGCCTGCTCACGGCGACCCAGTGGGCGCAGCCCGCAATCGGCGCAACAAGCCTCGGGATGCTTGGTGTGCTTCGGTCGGTTGGTGTTGAGGCGGCCCATGTCGGCGGGCACAGCTTTGGCGAGATCACCGCACTGCATGCGGCTGGGGTGCTGTCGGAGACCGACATGTTGCGGGTGGCGCGACGGCGCGGCGAGTTGATGGCCGAAGCAGCTCAGTCCCCGGGAGCGATGACCGCGGTGGCCCGCTCGATCAATGAGGTCCGCGAGCTTGTCCACCAATCCGGCATTGATGTGGTTGTTGCCAATCACAACAGCCCAACTCAGGTTGTGCTTTCCGGCGAAACGTCGGCGATCGAACAGATCGAAGCCAGCCTCGCCGAAGGTGGCATCAACGCCAAGCGGCTACCGGTGGCGACGGCGTTCCATTCGCCCGTTGTCAGTGGCGCCAGTGGTGCCTTCACCTCCTTCCTCGACTCAATCACCTTCGATAGCGCGCACACTCCGGTACACGCCAACGAAACTGCCGAGCCGTATCCGGCCGAAGCGGTCGCGATGCGCGATCAGCTCGGCCGTCAGCTCGCAAATCCTGTCCGGTTCGTCGAGATGATCGAATCGATGTACGACAGCGGAGTCCGCACCTTTGTTGAGGTCGGCCCGGCATCGACGCTCACGAGTCTGATCGGC
The DNA here is from genome assembly GCA_019090765.1 of Ilumatobacteraceae bacterium. Classification (GTDB taxonomy): domain Bacteria; phylum Actinomycetota; class Acidimicrobiia; order Acidimicrobiales; family Ilumatobacteraceae; genus Sva-07. The sequence goes on along the minus strand of JAHRVJ010000223.1, from coordinate 6,625 downwards.
AAGATCCTCAAGGGCCGCAGTCATCGCGCGATCCCGCTCGACAAGAAGAACAAGCGCGGGCTCGCCGCCTTCCTCGAAGGGCTCGGACAACTTGCCGCAGCCGGAACGTCGATGGATTTCGCTGCCCTCTGGGCCGAGTACGGCGAATTCGAAAACCCCCACGAAGTCGAACAGCCCAAGCTCACCGTTGGCATCAACGGAGCCAACTATGGCGCGCCGTACCCGCCTGAAGACCTCACCGAGATCATCCCCGCGCGCTCAACGAGCGCGCCCCAGAAATCAGCCACCCCAGCCGCCGCAGCATCATCGGCGCCCACTGAACGGACATTTCCAGTGACTATCCCTAATTCTGAATCATCACCTGTCGCTCCAGTTGCTGAGCCAGCGCCCGCGCCGACAACACCCAGCGGAAGTGCACCTTCGCCAGCAGCGCCGCCTCCCCCGGGTGTCCTCGCGGCCTACCAAGCAGTTCAGCAGCAAACGGCCGCAGCGCATGCCGAATACATCCAGACCATGGCTCAAGTGCACAATTCGTTCCTCAGTACAGCGCAACAGAGCATTGCGGTGCTCGGGCAGCTAGCTGGTGGCAACGTTGTCGTCCCGCCGCCCGCCACACCAGCACCGTTACCAACGGTGGCGATGCCACCGGCTCCTATTGCCAGTGCACTCGACCTCAATGGATCAGCCCCAACCGCCCACGTTGCCGCACCGGCTCCGTCTGTCCCGGCACAGCCGGTGGCTCCGGCAGCTCCCGCTCCGGCAGCCGTCGTGGCGCCCGAGCCGGCTGCTACGGAAGTAGCCGATGCCGACCTCAAGGCATTGCTCTTAGTAATTGTTTCAGACAAAACCGGATACCCGCCGGAGATGCTGACGATGCAAATGGAACTCGAGGCTGACCTCGGGATCGATTCGATCAAGCGCGTCGAGATTCTGAGCGCGATGCAAGACGAGGTCCCCGGACTCCCCGATGTCGATATGGCGGTGATGTCCGAGCTCATAACGCTCGGCCAGATCGTCGACTACATGGAGGACCAGATTTCTGCATCGCAGGAAGCGCCGGCCGCTGACCCGGCGGTATCCCTGCTGTCTGCAGCGGCACCTACCGCAGCTTCTGCGCAGCGGCCAGCGCCGTCTCGTTCTGCTCTCCGCACCGTTGATGCTCCGGCGACCGGCATGATCACCCCGGGGCTAACCAACGGCAAGATCGCGGTCACCGACGATGGCGCGGGGGTTGGCGCCGCACTAGCTGAGCTACTGGTGGCCGGTGGCGTTGATGCCGAAGTAGTGGCGACCGTTCCCGATACTGGGATCGCGGGGGTCATCTTCTTGGGTGGCCTGAGGAACTTCACCAGCGTCGATGACGCGCTAGCTGTGAACCGCGAAGCATTCAGTGCGGCCAGGCTGCTAGCCGCGAACGCGACACCGACCGGTGCGTTCATAACCGTCTCCGACCTAGGCGGAACTTTCGGCATCGACGGTGCCGATTCCGTGGGCGTTTGGGCCGCCGGGCTAACTGGGTTGGCGCGGACCGCGGCGATTGAATGGCCCCAGTGCGGTGTGCAGGCGATCGACATCGAGCGGGGGAATCGTGATGTGGCTGCGATCGCTGGCGCAATTGCCGACGAGTTGCTGCGTGGTGGATTCGAACTTGAAGTAGGTCTTTCGGCCAACGGCACAAGAGTTGCGCTCGCTAACGATCTGGTTGACGTCCAGCAGGGCACGATGTCTCTCGGTAATGACGATGTCATCGTCGTGTCCGGCGGGGCTCGCGGTGTGACGGCGGCGACGATGATCGAATTGGCCGACGCAACAGCGGCCACTTTTGTATTGCTTGGTCGGACCGCAATCGAACCGGAGCCTGAGGGGTGTGAAGGAGCCGACGACGATGCTGCGCTCAAGCGAGTGCTGCTCGACTCGGCGACCGCCGCCGGCAAGCAGCTGACCCCCAACGAGCTGGCGATGCAGGTTTCGCGGATTCTCGCCGGGCGCGAGATCCTCGACACGGTCGCAGCGATCGAAAAGTCGGGCGCCAAGGCTCGTTACATCTCGGTCGACATCACCAATGAAGCAGCGGTCGTCGAGGTTCTTGCCGGCGTCCGCTCAGAGTTCGGACCGATTTCCGGTGTCGTGCACGGTGCTGGCGTATTGGCCGACAAGCTGATCGCGGAGAAGGCCGACGATCAGTTCGACGCCGTTTTCAATACCAAAGTGCTCGGACTGCAATCCCTCCTCACCGCGACGGCAGGCGATCCGCTCAAGGTGCTCTGTCTCTTCTCTTCGATCGCGGCGCGGACAGGGAACAACGGCCAAGCCGACTACGCGATGGCCAACGAGATCCTCAACAAGGTGGCCGTCGCCGAGCGCCAGCGTCGGGGAACTGGTTGCGTCGTGAAGTCACTCGGCTGGGGGCCCTGGGCCGGCGGTATGGTCACCGCAGCGCTCGGCGCACACTTTGAGGAAATGGGTATCGACCTGATTCCGCTCGAAGACGGGGCACGCATGCTCGTGGCAGAGATCGCTAGCCCACAGACCGACCAGGTCGAACTCATGCTCGGGGGCGGTGTCTTGCCAGAAGCGAACATCAGCGCCCCGCAACAGGTCGCCGTGTGACCCGGTTCGCGCCGATTGCGATTGTCGGCCGGGCTTGTTTGCTGCCAGGGGTTACGTCCCCCGAAGAGTTGTGGGAGGCAGTGAGTTCGGGTGACGACCTCCTCAGCTCGGCCCCGGCCAACCGCTGGGGAGTTTCACCCGAACACATCATGTGTGCGGGCCCCGAAGATAGCGCGGACCGCACGTGGTCAGATCGTGGCGGTTACGTAACTGGTTTCGATGACCTATTCGATCCCGAGGGTTTTCGGATTCCGGCGAGCGAGATCACCGGCCTTGACCCGCTGTACCAATGGACGTTCCATACCGCCCGTCAAGCGCTACGCGACGCCGGTCATGCCGACGCCGATCCCGACCGGTTTGGCGCTGTGTTCGGCAACCTGTCGTTTCCTTCCGCGGCAATGGCCGCGTTCACTCAGGCAACCTCGATTGCAGGTGTGCCCGGCTTCGGTGAGGATGCTCTTGATGCGGCTGGCGTAACCGTCCCTGATGCCCGCAACCGGTTCACGTCGGGACTGCCTGCGCTGTTGCTGGAACGTGCGCTCGGCCTCGGCGCCGGAGCCTTCGCGCTCGACGCAGCATGTGCCAGCAGTCTCTACGCAATCAAGCTGGCCTGCGATCAGCTACACGATGGCAGCGCTGACCTGATGCTCGCTGGTGCAGTCAACTGTGCCGACGACTTGTGCATCCACATGGGCTTCGCCGCGTTGACCGCCCTGAGTCGCACGGGCACGTCGCGACCCTTCAACGCCGATGCCGACGGGCTCGTTCCGGCCGAAGGGTGTGGATTCGTTGCGCTACGTCGCCTTGATGACGCGCGTCGTGATGGCGACACGATCCACGGGATCATTCGCGGCGTCGGACTGTCGAACGATGGCCGTGGCCGCGGGATGCTGGTGCCGTCGAGCGATGGGCAAACAAGGGCGATCGCCAACGCGTTCGAGATGTCGGGTCTGGCACCAACCGATATTTCGCTGCTCGAATGTCACGCGACCGGCACCCAAGTTGGCGACGCCACCGAGATCCGTTCTTCGGCTGTCGTGTACGACGACTGCACCGATTTGCCGATCGGCTCGCTCAAGTCGAACTTGGGTCACCTGATCACGGCGGCCGGAGTGGCCGGCCTGATCAAGATGCTGGAAGCAATGCGTCACGAACAGCGCCCGCCAACACTGCACACCGGAGAACCGCTCGAGCTGATCGCGGAGTCGCCGTTCCGGCTGCTTGATCGGACCGAGCCCTGGGAGCGAGAGGCCGTCTCCGATGGCGTCCTACGTGCCGGAGTATCGGCGTTCGGGTTCGGCGGCAATAACGCTCACCTGATTGTGGAGGAACCCGGGGCTGCGAGTGCCGTGCCGGTCGGAGGCCAGCACTCGGATTCGTCATCTACAGAGATTCCCGAACCGGTCGCGATTGTTGGAATAGGCATTAGTGCTGCCTCCGCCGTTGGGCGTGACGCTTTCTTCGAAGCGGTGCTCACTGAGATGCCGTGTCTTGATGATGCGGGTGAAGGGCGGATGAGCGAGATCTCACTCACCGTGAAGAGCCAGAAGTTCCCTCCGAACGACCTCGCCAAGACGCTTGCACAGCAGCTTGCAATGTTGGCGGTGGCCGATGAGGCAATCGCCGATTCAGGCCCGCTCCCCGGTGCTTCGACAGGCGTATATGTCGGCATGGGAACCGACCCCGAAGCCGCTCGTTTCGGCACTCGCTGGCGGATCGCAACGATGGCCGCCGAGTGGGGATGTTCTGACGGCTGGGTGGTCGATGCCCGCGACGCGATTGGCCCGGTGCTGGATGCGCCAGGTGTCATGGGCACGATGCCGAACATTGTTGCCAATCGGCTCAATAGCCAGCACGACGTCGCAGGCCCAAGTTTCACTGTCAGCTCCGAGGAACGTAGTGGCCTCGACGCGATTGCGTTGGCCGCTCGCGCGTTGCGCGCTCGCGAAATTGACGCCGCGATGGTGGGCGCAGTCGACCTCTCGTGCGAGCCGGTGCACCGTGCGGCGAGTGAGCGCTGCCTTCCTGCTGACCGCCAGGTGCCTGGCGACGCGGCAGTAATGCTGATTCTTAAGCGGCTCGATGATGCCGAACGCGACGGCAACACTGTTTACGCGGTCCTGCCCGGCGGCAGGTTCAACGAACACGGCGACCAACTTGCTGATCGACCTGACCTAAGGCTTGGGTTGGGAGATGACGCGGTTGGTGTCGAGCATCTATTCGGCCACGCCCATGCCGCTTCGGGGCTGGTTTACCTCGCGGCTGCGGTGACATCGCTGCACTATCGAGTAGCGCCCGGAGACGTTCCGCTGCTTGCTTCCAACCCAGGCAGCGGTTCTGGGCTGGCAGCGGGTGCCGGGCCGCGCACCGCCGTTGCCGAAGTCGAGGCGATGGATGGCCTCGCGCGGAAGTCGGTCTTGCTTGCCGAAGCAACAAACCACCAGGCCCCTAGCCGTGTTGTGGCACCGCGGTTCCATATCTTCTCGGGTCAGACCGCAGAGGATGTGCTGAACAACCTTGCCGACAGACGCGAATCAAATGTTGGTCCGGCGCGGTTGGTGATCGTCGCCGACAGCGACCGGCAGTTGTCAGCCCGCGCCGCTCGCGCCCGACGCCACCTCGAAGACAGCCACCCATCTGGCGAAGGCGTGCATTTCCGCGATGCCCCACTCGACGGCGAACTGGCCTTTGTGTTCACCGCGGCTGGTGCTTCTTACTCGGGGATGGGGGCGGAGCTGCTGCGGGCGATTCCTGAGATTGCTGGGCCGATTGCGGAACAGTTCCCGGTCGGCGAGGTCGCCGGTTGGGTGCACGGCGACGCCGACTATCGCCCGACGCCGAGTGACTACCTGTGGGGTGCATCGCTGATCAGTCAAGCCCACACCCAACTGACGCGACACCTGTTGAAGCTCCGACCCAGCGCGGCGATTGGATACTCGTCGGGGGAGAGCAGCAGCCTTTACGCCTTCGGGGTGTGGTCTGACATCGACGCGATGCGCATCGCGATCGATGACTCCGGTCTTATGGAACGTGAACTCGGAGTCGAGTTCAACGCGGTCGCTCGTGCGTGGGGAACTGATGCTGCCGACTGGGCCGTCTGGAACGTGCTCGCGTCACCCGACGAAGTACGCGCAGCCATCGCTGCCGAACCGCGTGTGCACCTCACGATTATCAATAGCGCTGCTGATGTCGTGATCGGCGGCGACCCCGATGGGTGCGCGCGGGCGGTAGAGATCATTGGTCGTCGACGCTGTCTGCCGATGGCGTACAACCTGGCCTGCCACACCCCTGAGGTGGCTGCCGCTTTTCACCAACCGTGGGCTGACATTCATACGCGAGCGGTAACAGCAGTTCCGGGTATTCGCCACTATTCCAACGGCCCCAACGGAGCGTACGAAGTCGGCGAAGCAGCTTGCGCTGAGGCGATCACCAAGCAAGCCGAGTCGATGATCGACTTTCCGGCGACTATTGAGGCGGCCTATGCCGACGGTGTCCGGATCTTCCTTGAGCATGGCCCCGCGGGAGCTTGCACCAGCTTCATTAAGGAGATCCTCCGCGATCGTGACGTGCTGGCAGTGCAGCTCGACCGGCGCGACAAAAACATCGTCCAGATCTTCGAAGTTGTCGCCTCGCTGATCGCGGCCGGAGTTGACGTAGATCATCACGCCCTTACTGAGCGTCTTGCCCAAACTGCTTCGTCAGCGGCGACGATCGACGGACCGGAGCTGACCTTCCCGGCCCACCCCGCGCCAGTCGAGTTGCCACCTCGTCGACGTTACGACGAACTCCAGCTGATGGCGCCCGCACCGCTTCTGCCATCGGTATTCACGTACACGCGGCCACCTGAACCGGAGAGTCTTGAGCCGTTGACCGCGGTGGCGGCGACCATCCAGCAGCAGATGGCAACGATGACCGCCCTGCACGACAGCTTCGTGAAGCAACAAACAGCGGTGCACGAGCAGTTCTTGCTGATGCGTAGCCAGACCCTGGCTCAGATCCCGCTCAACGACCCGAC
>JAHRVJ010000222.1 GCA_019090765.1 Ilumatobacteraceae bacterium | reverse complement strand
GTTGTTGGGAACTCCTCGATCGTGTTCCAGGCATCGTCAAGCAGATGGTTGGCTAGGTCGTGCAGCGCGCGTGCCGCCGCAAGCTCCTCGCCGATCTGCGGTACTGCGGGGTCGACCGGATTACGCCGAGATCTTCCCCGGCCTGACAATGATCTTTCTCCCGCGTCGAGATGCACCACCATGTCGCAGTGATCGTCGTCTTCAACCATCTCAAATACAAGAGTCCATCGGTGCGGTGTCAATGCTTCCATAGATCAATCGTCTCCCCGCCGGGCGATCAGGCCCAGGGTCCAAGGTCACGACCAACCTGCAATGACACCGGACTTAGGGCAAGACGTCGGGCATCCGGTCACCGAAGTTGATTCGGAGATCTCGTGCCGTCAGCATCGTGTCACCTTCGAGCGGAACGTTCTTCATCTTCCGCGTCGCCTCAGCCAACGGAACATGGATCACGTTGGGTGGGTCTAAAGCCACCATCACGCCGTCATGACCAGACTCAAGCGCCCGAATTGCAGCCGCGCCAAACCGCAGGCCCAGCAGGCGGTCGAGTGCCGTCGGCGACCCGCCGCGTAGGAGGTGGCCAAGGACGACGGTGCGGGTTTCTTTACCCGTCAATTCCGTGAGTCCGGCAGCAACCTTGCTTCCGACGCCACCAAGTTGAACCGCCTGGCCAACCGCCTTACCGATGGTTGAGATCTCACCATCGACTGGAACAGCACCTTCAGCGACGACGACAACTGTGAAGCGCGAGCCGTTTCGTTCACGCTCAGCAACCGTCTCTGCCACGACATCGATCGCATATGGGATCTCAGGAATGAGGATGCAGTGGGCACCCGCAGCCATCCCCGCGTGCAGAGCGATCCACCCGGCGTCGCGTCCCATCACCTCTACAACCATGACCCTCCCGTGCGAGGTGGCGGTAGTGAAAAGCCGATCGATGCAATTGCTCGCAAAGTCGACGGCAGTGTCGAAGCCGAATGTTGCCGTGGTCTTGTCGAGGTCGTTGTCGATCGTTTTGGGTACGCCGACCACCCTCAAGCCGCGCTCATGGAGATGATTCGCGATCTTCAGTGACCCATCTCCACCAACCGTCACCAGCGCGTCGATCCCTTCCTCAGCGAGCCGCGCTATTAGCTCCTCGCTCCGGTCGACCTCAGTCCAGGAACCATCATCGTTCTGTGTCGGGTACGCAATAGGGTTCCCGCGATTTGTCGAGCCGAGAATGGTCCCACCAAGGTGCGAGATTCCTCTGACGGCCTGCCTCGACAGATCAACGAATCCGCCCCTCGGATAGTCCTCGGGGAGAAATAGTCCATTGAAGCCGTCGCGTATGCCGACGACGTCCCAGCCTCGATTTCTGGCCGCCAAGGTCACCGATCGGATAACTGCGTTGAGGCCGGGGGCATCGCCCCCACCTGTACTGATGGCGATCCGAGAAATACTGCTCACACCCGCAAACGCTACGGACGACACAGGTCAGCGTCAACCACTCGTGGGGAGAAGCTGATCTGTGCTTCGATAGTGCGATGACCAATCAGCGAACATCCGTCCCAACCACCGACCTGGCCGGGCAAGTCGCGCTCGTCACCGGAGCAACTTCGGGACTTGGCAGGCGTTTCGCCGAAGTGCTCGCCGCCCATGGAGCAAAAGTCGTAGCCACTGGCCGACGCGTTGAGCGGTTGGATTCCCTGGCCACGGAAATCGACGCCGCCGGAGGTTCATGCTCGCCGGTTCAGCTCGATGTCACCGACTCCGACCAGATCACGAACGCTGTGGAACATGCCGAGTCCACATTCGGACCGGTGACCATTCTTGTCAATTGCGCGGGCATGCCCGATGCGCAGCACGCCACCAAGATGTCGCTCGACCTGATCGACAACGTTTTCGACACCAACTTGCGCGCCCCCTACCTGCTCTCATGCGAAGTGGCGCGACGACTAATCGCCCACAAACTTCCGGGACGGATCGTGAATATCTCTTCGATCAATGCCTTCACCTACGTGGGCGGGAGAGGCGGTGCTCTTTACTCGATCACCAAAGCTGGCCTCAACCGCCTGACGGAGTCCCTCGCAGTGGAGTGGGCACGTTTCGATATCAACGTCAACGGCATCGCACCCGGGATGTTCGTTTCCGAGATGACCGACGGAATGATTGAACGCATTGGCGACGTGTCGCGGTCTTTCCCCCGCGGCAGGATCGGTCAGCCGTCGCAACTCGACAGCACCTTGCTCTACCTGGTCTCGCCGGAGTCGGAGTTCGTCACCGGAACGGTGATCAAGGTCGACGACGGTCAGACACCGCGCTGATCACCAAGGCGAACGCCACCGTACGGAACACCAGACAGGTGGGATAGCTCGCGATCGAAAGTCGTCAAATCGTCAATCGTAAACTCGGTGAGCGATGAATGACCAGTAGCGCGGGCCAACACTGTCATCAACTCCACGGTGGCCTCGAACCAGCGAGCTAGGCGTTGCGCCGCATCTTCAACCACTAGTCGAGACCGCAAGTCAGGCTTCTGCGTAGCAATGCCAACGGGGCAACTATCGGTATTGCACGCTCTCATTCCTAGACAGCCAATGGCCTGCAACGCCGAGTTCGACACTGCAATGGCGTCGGCGCCGAGTGCTAGAGCTTTGACGAAATCGGTGTGTGTTCGTAGGCCACCAGTGGCGACCAAGGTGACATCGGCCCGGTCAATGCTGTCGAGATGACGGCGAGCTCGGGCGAGCGCAGGGATCGTCGGAACCGAAATATGGTTCCGGAAAATCTCTGGCGCGGCCCCAGTTCCACCTCCCCTTCCATCGAGGATGATGTAGTCAACGCCCAGCTCCAGTACGGCGTCGATGTCTTCTTCGATGCGTTGTGCCGACAGCTTTGCCCCGATCGGAACGCCACCGGACCGTTCCCGAACGTCAGCGATCACCTGGCAATAGTCATCCGGCGTGATCAGGTTCGGGAACGTAGCGGGTGAGATCGCGCCCTCGCCAGCGTTGAGTCCGCGCACCGAGGCGATCTTGTCGGTCACCTTGTGGCCAGGAAGATGACCGCCCGTGCCGGTCTTGGCGCCTTGACCGAACTTGAAGTGGAACGCTCCGACGTCAGCGACCTTGTCGAGGCTCCAACCGAACATCCCGCTGGCGAGTTCGTAGAAGTAACGCGAATTCTCGGCCTGTTCCTCGGGCAGCATGCCGCCCTCTCCGGAGCAGATGCCAGTTCCGGCTAGCTCTGCACCGCGGGCTAGAGCAACTTTCGCTTCCTGGCTAAGCGCTCCGAAGCTCATGTCGCTGACGAAGATCGGAACTTCGAGGCGCAGCGGTTTCACTGCGTTCGGCCCGATGACCGCCCCGGTGGCTACGTCAACGTCGTCGAGTAGCGGCCGGCGCGCAATCTGTGCCGTGACGATCTGGATGTCATCCCAAGCAGGAAGTTCGCTGTGGGCGACCCCCATCGCTACGACCGGACCATGGTGGCCCAACTTCGACAATCCGTCGGCGGCCAATGTTCGCACCAGCCCAGCGTGTGGCTCGTCGGGCGTTCCGTGGACGTCTTGAAATTTCCCCTGATACGCGTCGAGGTCGTAGGGCTGAGGGTTATCGGCTTCCCACTGAGCGATTTCGTCGATGTCGACCATCACCTGGTCGCCGTCAATCCACGACGAGAACTTGTGCAGCCGCTCACTGTTGCTGTAGCTGCTGATGCCGGTGCGATAGCCGTAGTCCCAGCCGTGCACACCACAGACGAGGTCGTCGCCGCGAACGACACCATCGGCCATCATCACGCCACGATGCTGGCAGCGGCCATAGAGCACCGAGTGGTTGTCGTCAAACCGCACGATCACCAAGTCGACGTTCGCGACATAAGCGGCTGTCGGGGCCCGGTCGGGCAACTCACTCCACGTTGCAACGCGTACTGGATTCATCGAGATCTCAAACTCCTAATGCAGGTTTCGAACTGAAATCATGAAAGAGCGGAGATTCCGTCACCCAGCACTTTCGCTCCTAGGACCAGCAGCAGTACGGCCATCACCGTGTGGTTGTTGGTGATTAGCCACTGTTTCGCTGAGTTAAGCGGAGCCTCGGCCTTCGGCCCCATCGCAAGGTAGAAGACAACCGGAACAATGACGCTCGCAGAGGCCAAGAGCACGAAGACGCCGAGCACGACGTACTCCTCGCCCGACTCGAGCCCCGCGGCGGAAATCGAACTACTCGCCGCGACTGTCAAACCGAGATTCTTCGGGTTGACCGCCGCCAGCAGGAATGCCATTCCAAAAGCCTTAACCGGTGAGAAGTCGTCAATCGACGCCATCCACGCGGGCATCTCAGGTTCTTCACCGTCCTTCGGGCGCATCCGCCAGTTTCTGACAGCGAGCACAAGAAATAGTGCGCCGATCGCGATTTTCAGGTAGCCGTTGGAATCGTTGGAGCCGTCGGCGGACTGCTCGAAACCGATCGCCAACACGATCGCGCCCGCAGCAACCAGCCCGCCTACCCAACCAACAAGGAAGCTGAGGCTGTTGACCTTCGCCTTGTTGCTGAACAGCATCAGAATTAGCGCAATGACGGGTATCGGGCTGATAGCCACCCCTACGGCGTTGCTGAGTGTTTGACCAATCGCTGCGCCCACTGGAACCCCTACCTTCTATCCGGATCTACGTGCGGGGCGGACCTTACTTCAAGCGTCGCCGCGCACCGGTTGGCGGAGAATAGTTTTCAGTTTCTCCGGCGCAGTACGGCGGGGATCACCCAGATAAATCTCGTGATGGTGGCCGTTCTCGATGAGTCCGTTCGACGGCAGATACTCGTTGTGGAGTCTCGCGATCGTAGGAGCCTCCTCCGAGTAGGGGCCAACGTGCAGTATCTGAACTGATTGACCCTCCGCGAATGACTCGAACCGGAGGGACTCGGGAACGGAGCCAAGCTTCTTGGCGGCCTTGTCGAGCCCGGCCTGGTACATCTCCGGTGTCACCCAGTCTGGCTGCATGATCATCATCGTCCACTTCCAAGAATCACGTTCACCCCGGGTATACGCATCCATGTCGTCAGCCCACCACAATCCTTCGAGCGGGGGTACGACGTAGTCGCGGTCGTTCTCCTCCTTGGAGATGAACTTGATGGGGTAGCTGGCGGAATAGAGCCACTCGACGGCAGTTCCGTATTGCTCAGAGTCGGGGCTACCAAGACCATCAATTCGAATGAACTGCATCTCCGGCACGTCGACGATCTCGAAGTCCTTGGCCGTGCTTGAGTAGAGATGCCGAAGTGTCTTCTTGAAATCGATCTTGCTCATGCCAACAAACTCTATGCGTCACAAGAGCTAGCCGTAAAGTGATGTCAGTGAGCAACCACAACAGTGAAACCCCGGCCCGATCCACTCCACTTTCGATTCTCGACCTGGTGATTGTCGGCAAGGATTCGACGCCTCAAGAAGCCCTCGAGTCCAGCGTCGAGTTGGCCAAACTCGCAGAGCGCTGTGGATACAACCGACTTTGGTATGCAGAGCACCACAACATCGGGTCGATCGCTTCTTCGGCGACCAGCGTCCTCGTCGCCCACGTTGCGGCGAACACGAAAACAATTCGAGTCGGTGCCGGCGGCGTCATGTTGCCCAACCACGCGCCTCTCGTAATCGCCGAACAGTTCGGCACCTTGGAGACTCTGCATCCCGGCCGTATCGATCTGGGTCTCGGACGCGCACCTGGCACCGGGCAAAACACACTGCGGGCGCTGCGCCGCGATGCCCGAGCGTCCGATTCGTTCCCCCAAGATGTCGACGAGCTGAAAGGGTTCCTTTCGGGTCCCACCCGAATTCCTGGTGTGGAGGCCAACCCGGGGACAGGCACAAACGTGCCGCTCTACATCCTGGGTTCGTCACTCTTCGGCGCCACCCTGGCCGCCTCAATGGGTCTGCCCTACGCGTTTGCTTCGCACTTCTCACCTGATGCATTGCAAGACGCCGTTGCGGCCTATCGGCGAGGCTTCCAGCCCTCCGAGCAACTCCAAGAACCGCATGTGATCGCGGCCGTCAACGTGGTTGCTGCTGATACCGACGCCGAAGCTCACGAGATATTCCGGAAAGTGGTGCTGATGCGCGTTGCGATGATGAGCGGGGCCGGACCCGACTGCACCGACGAGCAGGCAGAAGCCATCTTGCAAACACCTCAGGGCCAGCAAATCGCCAACATGCTCCGCTACTCCGCCGTCGGCACGCCCGAGCAAGTCAAGACAAATCTGCAGGCATTCACCGAGCACGCCGACGCGGACGAGCTGATAACCGTCCACCAATCGACTACTTCGTCAGCTCGGCTGCGGTCGGTCGAGCTGCTAGCTGACGTCTACGATCTCTCCCCCACGGCACCCACCTGATCGGCAACCCTTCCTACAATATGTTCTGATTGCTTGTTGTATTCAGAACGACCGTTCGTTATACTGTATTGATGATCTCGGGGGTGATCCAGCAGCTAACAGAGCTTGATGATGACGCTCTCGACGCCCGAATTCGCGACCTTGAGGTCGAGCGGCGGCGGGTTACTGCGGAGCAGGCTGCCGCTATCGCGGTTGCTGCTTCTCGTAACTTGCATAGTGTCGATGGGCATCATTCGATGAAGGGCTACCTACGGGCAACTATCAACTGCTCTAACGGTGAAGCAGCCCAGCACCTGCGCCTCGCGAAGCTGATCGACACTGTCCCCGAAGCCGGGCAACGGTTACTTGACGGCCGGATCGGTATTGGTCAAGCCAACGAACTAGCCCGAGCACGATCCAACCCGCGCTGCGGCAACCGGCTCGCCGACGTTACTCACCTGTTGTTAGATAACGCCGAACATTTGTCGTTCGAAGGGGCTCAGGCTTGTGTACGTCGATGGGAAACTTTGGCTGACCTCAATGGCGCCCACCGCGACCAAAACCAAACCATCGATGCCCGAACCGCCTCGATATCACCACTCGGTTCCGGGATCGATCTCCGAGCATCTGGCGGCGACCCAGTCACCGCCGCAGAAATCATCGCGATCCTTGACAACTTTGCCGAAGCCGAATTCCATCGCGACACCTCCACCCGACAAACCGAGTTTGGTAACACTGCCAACGATCAGCCGTTACCGCGCACTGCCAGCCAACGACGATTCGACGCATTAACCACAATCTTTCGGCGCGCCGCTTCCACCCCAGCCAATGCTCGGGCACCCAAACCAATCGTCAACATCCTCATCGACGAAACCACCTTCACCGAAACACTCACCAACCACGGCCTCGCCCCCAAAGATGCCGCCCACCAAACCGTCGAAATTGGCCGTCGGAGATGTGAAACTTCCAGCGGAATCAACGTTCACCCTGATGACGCACTCCGAGCAGCCATCTACGGGTACGTGAGACGAGTCGTACTCAACTCTGCCAACGTCATCACCTCCATGGGACGCCGCCGAAGACTGTTCGGCAACACCATGCGCGACGCCGCCAAACTAATGACCCACCAATGCACCTACCCCGGCTGCACCGTGCCCGCCGCCCACGCCCAAATCGACCACCTCCAAGAATGGGCCAACAACGGCGGCGAAACTAACACCGAAAACAGCAACATCACCTGCGGCCCACACAACCGACTCAAAAACCGCGGCTACAACACCAAACGCAACTCACACGGCCAAACCATCTACTACCGACCCAACGGCAAACAAATGACCACCGCAGGACAAACCATGCGAGAGCCAAGAAACCCCAACCACGAACGCGCAGCTGATCCGGAAGATCCCGGTTAGCGGACGCCTCGTCTATTCATCCGGACGTGCCGAGCGGACTCGGCTCCGCTCAGAAACGACGGTCGTTGGTCTTCTTCTTTGGCGGCGCTTTGAAGGGTGCCTCGATCAACAATTCGAAACGGGCCTCATCGGGCTGCTTCGGGTCGTTCAACTGCTGGAGGTAGCGCTTGATTGCAGTGCGCGCAGGAGCGACGTGGGCCCCCTTGAGGCCGGCTGACCGGCTCATCGCATCTTTGGCCTTGGCGACGCGTTCCTTGCGGAGTGCCTTTTCCTCATCGGAGAAAACTCGCGCGACCTTGTTGGATCGTGCCTTTTCCTGCGCGATCCGCCGAGCTTCAGATTCCTGCAGCGGTGTGAGTTTGGCTGACTTCGCCATTTGCGTTTTCCTTTACGGTTGAGGGAGCACGAGGATACCTGACCAAGACGACGTCACCGCCGCCAACCAGGCATCTCGCGGACCTCTGGTCAAGCAGGCTTGGATGAATGAAATCAGTCGCCGGATGATTGTTCGGCAGCAAGGCGAGCGAAGCGCTCTTCCAGCGTCTCTCCACCAGCCATGAAGTCGCTCATCGGGAATTCGCTGACCCAAACCCGCACCGACTCACGGCGGACCCCGAGACTGTCGACCATCGAATCGGTGATCGACTCCATCATCGCCCGCTTCTTGTCAGCGGGGAGACCGGCGGCCATGTGGACATTTACGAGTGGCATTTTTCGAGCCTATCCACACGTGACGTGCGAGTCGAGGGGCAGCCAACCTCATTGGCCTCATCGCGGAGCTAGTCAGCGATCCGCAAGGCCACCGCCGGGCGAATGCGCGACGCTCGCCGCGCCGGGACCACCGTCATCAACAGCGATGTAACGATCACAAATGCCACCAACACCGCGATGTCACCGGCTGGCACGACAAAGGCCACGTCGAGCCCAACAAGCGTGGTCGCGGTGATGATGTTGTAGGCAGTAAGGATCCCCAGTGCGACACCAATCGCTGTTCCCTCGATCGCTACGAGAGCCGCCTCGACAATGAAGCTCCAGCCGATCGGTCCGGATAACAGACCAAGCGAACGAAGCACACCGACTTGTCGTCGTCGCTCGCGTACT
>JAHRVJ010000221.1 GCA_019090765.1 Ilumatobacteraceae bacterium | reverse complement strand
TTCAGCCAAGTTCGCTCGGCCCACGATTTCCTTGACCTGAAACACCCTCGCCGAGCACGAGTTCGCACTACCGTTCGCGCAGTGAATTACTCCGCGATCGGACGACTGCGCCGAGCCCTTGGCATGGTGTTGTCAGTCTTCATCGTTGGCACCCTCGGCTACCTACTGTTCGGGCTGAGCCTGACCGATGCGATATATCAAACCGTAACCACCGTTACCACCGTCGGCTTCCGCGAAGTGCACGAGTTCAGTGGTCCCGAGAAGTGGTTCACAATCTTCATCATTATCACCGGGGTGTCGACCGTGCTCTACACCTTCACGCTCAGCGTGCAACTCGTGGTCGAAGGACAACTACGGGATTTCGTCGGGAGGCGACTCATGGACCGAGAAATCAACAAACTCGAAGGCCACACAGTGGTCTGCGGATGGGGACGAGTAGGCAAGGCAGTGGCCGAAGACCTCGTGCATTCCGGACATCAGATAGTGGTCGTCGATCTAGACACTGAGCGCGTCCTCAATCTCCCATACCCAACCGTGGTGGGCGACGCGACGCTCGACAGCACACTGCGCGCCGCCGGAATCGAACACGCTACGGCTCTGATCGCGGCGCTCGAAGGAGACGCCGAGAACCTCTTCGTGACACTCTCAGCGCGTGCGATCCGGCCCAATCTGTTCATCGTCGCCCGTGCTCGTCAAGACGAGAGCGTCTCGAAGCTGTCCAACGCCGGAGCCGACCGCGTGGTCAACCCCCAGGAGCTCGGAGCGGCCCGCATGGCTTCGTTCGTCGCCAGGCCAAACGTCGCGGAGTTCGTCGATGTCGTGATGCACGAACGCTCACTCGAGTTCCGAATGCAGGAACTCGACGTTCCCGAGGGATCAGTTCTCGCCGGCCAAACGCTGCGCCAGATCGACCTACGCCAAAAGACTGGGGTATTGGTCCTCGCGCTGCGCCTCATCGACGGCACATTCACAACTAACCCCGACCCCGACACGGTGATCGAGCCGCACCAGGTGATTATCGCCGTTGGCACAGACACCGACCTCGACCGGCTCCAACAGCTAACACGTTGACCCATCTCCAGTGACACGTACCCACGTCCTCCTCGATCTCGACGGCACCATCTCAGACTCTTCGCTGGGAATCACCCGTTCGCTTCAGCACGCGTTCACTGAATGCGGTTTCGAGCCGCCGACTGACGCGAAGGTTCGCGAAATCATCGGACCACCGTTCGAGGAGTCGTTCCCAGTATTGGGCGTTCCAACGAGCGAGATCAAACGGGTCGTTGCCGTCTATCGCGAGCGGTACGAGGCTGTTGGGCTGTTTGAGAACGACGTTTACCCCGGGATCGCTGAGATGCTCACCGAGCTTCGCGACGATGGATATACCTTGGCCGTCGCTACCGCAAAGCCCCAGCCAACCGCAGTCAGAATCGTCGAACACTTCGGCTTCACACAGCACTTCACCGTGCAGGCTGGCGCCACCATCGAAGTCGGGTCTGGCAGGCGCACAAAGGCCGACGTAATCACGTTCGCCCTCGCCGAACTCAGAATCGACTCAGGTGACCACGTTGTCATGGTCGGCGACCGCGATCACGACGTTGAGGGGGCCTTGGCTAACCAGATCGACTGCATCGGGGTGGCGTGGGGATTCGGATCGCACAGTGAACTCAAGAGTGCTGGCGCAACCGCTGTCGTTGACTTTCCTGCCCAAGTTGCGGCCGCCGTGGCATCCACGTACCGTTCTAGATGTTGATGAGTACAACTGCTGATAGCCCCACCCAGAAGCCGGTAGCCGAAATAGCTCAAACAGCGACCACCGCCTCACCCGCCGACCGCTTCATGCGGAAGATTCTCGTACTACCCGAAGGCAAAACGGCCACGTCCGACGACGCCCGCTCAGCATTCCAGAAATCGCTGTTCATTAGCGCAACTCGCTGCCTGCTGATGTACATCGTTTTCCCGTTCGTGCTCCCCGCCGTTGGCATCGCCCGCGGCGTCGGCCCGTGGATCGGGTTGATGATCGGCGTGCTAGCGATGTTCTCCATCATCTTCAGCGTCCGCCGATTTTGGCGGGCCGACCATTCGAAACGCTGGCATTACACGATCTTCGGAGCTGTAATCATCGGATTTCTGATCTTTCTGGCCGTCAAGGATGGCGCCGACCTCATCGGCTAATCCTCACAGTCCCCGGTTGCGTGCTGCTTCGCCGGCTGCGATGGGCCATGATGGGAGCGTGCCGTCCACGCCACGTGCGGTGCTCTGGCTAAACTTCCACCACCACGAGTACCTATGGGGGACCAATTGTGGAAATCACCGTCACCGTCAACGGCACATCGCACACTCACGACGTGGAGCCACGCACCTTGCTGGTCCACTATATTCGCGAGCACGTCGGCCTGACTGGCACGAACATTGGGTGCGATACCTCCTCGTGCGGGGCGTGCTCGGTCCACCTCAATGGCGAGGCAGTCAAGAGCTGCACTCTGCTAGCGGTGCAGGCCGATGGGCAGGAGATCCGAACCATCGAGGGGATGGCTGACGCCGACGGCACCTTGCACCCGATGCAGCAGGCATTTATGGAGAATCACGGTCTCCAGTGCGGATACTGCACGCCAGGAATGGTGATGGCGGCAACGAGCCTGCTCGAAGAGAACCCACAGCCAACCGAACAAGATGTTCGGCTCGGCCTTGAGGGCAATCTGTGTCGTTGCACCGGCTACCACAACATCGTCAAGTCGGTGTTGGCAGCTGCCGCGAACGACTGAGAATCGGCAACGAAAACTGATAGCTGAGTAGTAGATCTAACTGGATGGGGGTCCAGCCATGACAGTCACCGACGAAATCACCGCAACCGCACCGGAAAGTGCGGGCATCATCGGCCAACGGATGCTGCGCAAGGAAGACCCGGTGCTACTCACCGGCGAGGCCGTGTTCACCAACGACATGGTGGTGCCTGGGGCGCTCCACCTTGCCGTACTCCGCAGTCCGTATGCCCACGCGAAGCTGATCTCGGTCGACACTTCCGCCGCCGTCGCCATGCCTGGCGTGCAAGCTGTCTACAGCGGTGCCGATCTGGCAGAGCTCTGGGCCTCGCCTATGCCGTGCGCTTGGCCAGTGACCGACGACATGTTGAGTCCCGAGCACTACCCGATTGCGACCGACACCGTCAACTACGTCGGCGATGGCGTCGCAGTGGTGCTCGCCGACAGCAACATGATCGCTCACGACGCGATCGAGTTGATCGATGTCACCTACGAACCACTTGAAGCGGTGACCAGCATCACCGACGCATTGTCCGATCGCGTGGTGGTGCACGACGAGCTGGGCACGAACTCGTCATACACGTGGAATCTTCTGGTGGAGGAGGCCGAAGGTGATGTGCAGCGCGCCTTCGACGCCGCGGCATTCACCGTGAGCGAGCAGTACGTCCAGCAGCGCCTGATTCCGATGGCGATGGAGCCGCGTGCCGTTGTCGCCGTTCCGCAGCCCTTCGGCGGCGACATGACGCTGTATTCATCGACACAGATTCCACACATCCTCAAGGTGATGGTCGCCGTGACGTTGGGCTTTCCTGAGCATCAGCTGCGAGTCGTCGCGCCAGCAGTGGGCGGCGGCTTCGGCGCCAAGCTCGATGTGTACGCCGAGGAACTGCTGTGCATCGCGCTGGCCAACAAGCATGCCTGCCCGGTGCGTTGGAACGAAGACCGTTCAGAGAACACCGTCGCCACGGTGCAAGGCCGTGGTCAGGTGCAAAATATTGAACTGGCTGCTGATGCCAACGGCAAGCTCACTGCTGTCAGGGTGCGGCTGGTTGCCGATATGGGCGCCTACCTACAGCTGATTACGCCAGGAGTCCCGCTACTCGGCGCATTCCTCTATGCCGGCGTTTACGACCTGCCGAAGGCGTACGATTTTTCGTGTACCGGGGTATTCACCACGATGACGCCCACCGACGCGTATCGCGGTGCCGGTCGCCCTGAGGCCACCTATGCAATCGAACGCGCCATGAACGCGTTGGCCGCAGAGATGGACGTTGACCCTTTGGATGTGCGGCGCCGCAACTTCATCGGCCCCGAGCAATACCCGTACGAGGCCTTCACGGGGCTCGTGTATGACTCCGCCGACCACGATGCCGCTCTCGGCATTGCCGAGGAGCTAGTCGACTACAACGGCTTGCGTGCTCAACAAGCGAAGCAGAACACCGCTGATGAGACAAAACGACTCGGAATCGGAGTATCGACCTATTTCGAGATGTGCGGCCTCGCTCCGTCACGGGTGTTGGCCTCGCTCAACTACTCAGCCGGAGGCTGGGAAGCGGCCACAGTTCGCATTCTGCCGACCTCGAAAGTGCAAGTGGTAACCGGAACCTCCCCTCACGGCCAAGGACACGAGACGGCCTGGTCGATGATCGTGGCCGACAAGCTCGGCATCGACCCGGCCGACGTCGACGTGCTCCACTCCGACACCACCATCGCTCCGCTCGGCATGGATACCTACGGCTCGCGGTCACTGCCAGTTGGCGGCGTCGCGGTCGGCATGGCCTGCGACCAAGTGATCGCGAAAGCGAAGCAAATCGCTGCGCATCAGCTGGAGGCCAGCTCAGACGACATCGAATTCGCTGGCGGCGTGTTCAGTGTTGCCGGCTCTCCTGACAAGGAGATGCCACTCGCCGCAGTTGCCTTCGAGGCCTTCACCGCACACGATCTGCCCGACGATCTTGAACCAAACCTCGAAGTCCAGGTCAGCTACGACCCACCAAACTTCTCGTGGCCGTTCGGAACACACATCTGCGTCGTCGAGGTCGACACTGAAACCGGGGCAGTCGACGTGCTCAAGTACGTCGCCGTCGACGACTGCGGTGTACAGGTCAACCCACTGATTGTGGAGGGCCAGGTGCACGGCGGCGTCGTACAAGGGCTGGCCCAAGCACTCTATGAGGGCGCCGTCTACGACAGCGACGGCAACCTCCAAACGTCAACCCTGGCCGAATATCTGGTTCCGGCCGCCAGCGACGTTCCACCAATTACGCTCGGATTGTCAGTGACACCATCACCAACGAATTCGCTCGGAGTGAAGGGTGTCGGCGAAGCTGGCACAATCGGCGCAGCGCCAGCAGTCATGAACGCCATCGTCGATGCACTATCTGATCTTGGCGTGAGCGATGTTCCAATGCCCGCGAGCCCACTCAATGTGTGGACCGCAATCAACTCTTCTCAATCCGCCGCAAATACCGAAGCCAATGGAGGCTCATAGTGATTCCCGCCGCGTTCGACTACGTCCGTGCTGAGTCAGCAGAGGAGGCCATCAGCCTGATCGGCCAACATGGAGATGAAGCGAAGTTCATGGCTGGGGGACACAGTCTGCTGCCGCTAATGAAGCTCCGCCTTGCTCAGCCCAGCGTGATCATCGACATCGGCCGAGTGAGCGACCTCTCCTATATCCGAGAAGGTGACGACCACATCGCCATCGGTGCGTTAACTCGTCACACCGATGTTGAGACCTCCGAAGTTCTCATCGAACATGTTCCGTTGCTGGCCCATGCCACCAGTCACGTCGGAGATCCTCAGGTACGTCACCGTGGAACCATCGGCGGGTCAGTTGCCCATGCCGATCCGGCGTCGGACCTACCAGCGACCACCCTCGC
>JAHRVJ010000220.1 GCA_019090765.1 Ilumatobacteraceae bacterium | reverse complement strand
GCTTCCCACCGGGGCCGGCGGCGAGAATTGCCGCTGCGTCCTCGTCAGAAAGACTGTCGGCAATGCCAGCGACACATGTTTCGTCCAGCAAAACACCGTTGGCTTTGGCCTCGTCGACTAGTTGTTTGGCGACTTCCTTTGCCGCGTCACTGTTGCCTCCGCCGCTTACGCCGTCGTCGTCTGAGCATGCGGCGAATGCCAGGCCGGCGATCAGGATCGCCGCAGCCATCGACTTCTTCATCTGTTGCTCCTAGTTGAGGCGGCCGGTGAACTCACTGACAGGCGGGGCCAGTTGGACCTAGCGCCTATATGAAGCACTCGATCATTGCCGTGACCATTTCTGTTGGAGGCTCAGCGTCGGGTCCGGCCTGGGCGACCTCGCTGAGGTCGAAGTCCTTGAGCTTTTCGCGGACGCAGTCTTCGTCAAACTCTTCGCCGGCGTCGCCCATGCCCTCAATGAACCGATCGAGCAGCACATCGTTGTCGAGACAGGCGACGATTCTAATCGCGAGCTCTTCGCCTTCGGGGCTGATGTCTGGGTCTCCGTCGGGGCCGGCGGCGATAATGGCCGCGGCGTCCTCGTCAGAAAGACTGTCAGCAATATCGGCGACGCACCCTTCGTCCAAGTTGACGCCGTCGGCTTTGGCTGCTTCGACCGTTTGCTTGGCGACTTCCTTGGCGGCATCACTGTTGCCATCGCTTCCGCTTCCGCTTCCGCTTCCGCTTCCGTCGTCGTCTGAGCATGCGGCGAATGCCAGGCCAGCAACCAGGATCGCGGCAGTCATCGATTTTTTCATCTGTTGCACCTCGTTGCGGTTCCGGCTAGACCTTGGCGTCTCGCCGTGAGCATCGTGTCATGTCGTGGATCGACGAGGAAGGCCAGGGAGGCTCGTTCGGAAACCGGGCCGCCCTGATCTTCCTGTCTGTCTGTCTGTTCCAGTTACTCGGAGTTAACGCCTATACGAAGCACTCGATCATGGCCGTGATCATTTCTGTTGGAGGCTCAGCGTCGGGTCCGGCCTGGGCGATCTCGGTGAGGTCGAAGTCCTCGAGCTTTTCGCGGACGCAGGCTTCGTCAAATTCTTCGCCGGCGTCGCCCATGCCCTGAATGAACTGTTCGACCAGTTGGTCGTTGTCGACGCAGGCGAGAATTCCGAGCGACAGCTCTTCGCCTTCGGGGCTAATCTCCGGATCTCCGTCGGGGCCGGCGGCGATAATGGCCGCGGCGTCCTCGTCAGAAAGACTGTCAGCAATATCGGCGACGCACCCTTCGTCCAAGTCGAGCCCGTCGGCTTTGGCCGCTTCGACCGTTTGCTTGGCGACTTCCTTGGCGGCATCACTGTTGCCGCCGCTACCGCCGTCGTCGTCTGAGCATGCGGCGAATGCCAGGCCAGCAACCAGGATCGCGGCAGTCATCGATTTCTTCATCAAATTCTCCTCATTGAGTGTGCTGCCAGACGTCAGCGTCTAGCAGCAAGCATCGTGTCATGTCTTGCCCAGGCTAACTGGGATTGGATGCTCCTTGCCGTGCGGGCATCGTGGGGGAGCGCCTTCGGGCATGGGCAATTCTGTCCCAGATAACGACCAGGAGGGCAATCCAGACGAACGCGAATCCGATCAGCCGGTCGGTTGGCATCGGTTCGTCGTAGAGCGCCCAGCCAAGACCGAAGTTGATGATTGGGACCAGCAAATTGAGCGGGCCCAGCAATGTAAAAGGAATCGACTTCGCGGCGGCCGCGAACAACAAGAGTGGTACCGCGGTGACTACGCCCGTTCCGAGCACGAATAGCCACTCGCGAGCGTCGGCTGACTGCGCGACGCTGTTGGCGCGGGTCGAGAAGACTGCGACGATGCCCATCGCCGGGATCAGCAGCACGAATAGTTCGCCTGCCAGGCTCTCGACTGGGCCGAGCGAGATCTGTCGCTTTAGTAACCCGTAGGTGCTCCATGTGGCACCAATGACGAGGGCCACCCACGGAGGGCGGCCGTATGAGACTGTAAGGATTACGACCGCGATTGCCGCTAATCCGAACGCCGTCCGTTGTGCTGTGGTTGCACGCTCGTGGAGGATCAGCACGCCGATCGCCATCGTTGCCAATGGGGCAATGAAGTAACCGAGCGCGGTCTCGATCACCCGATCGTGGGTAACCGCCCAGATGTAGCTTCCCCAATTGGCCGCTAGCAGTAAGGCCGCAAAGAGCAAGCGCCGCACCACGCCAGGGTCGCGAAATGCTGTACGGAGGTTCGCCCAACTCCCGCGCGCTGAGACTGTGATCGCCAGGATAAGCGCGGCGCTGATCACCCGCCATGCGATCAACTCGATCGCATCGAAGGCGCTGAGTTGCTTCCAATAGATTGTCAGCAGACCCCAGATGAGGTATGCGCCAATGGCGATCTGAACCCCCCGAGCGGTGGCAACGTGAGCGTCGTGGCGCCCGCCCGAGCCTTCAGGTGGAGGAGTGTTCACTCCCGGGTCGTCTTGCATTGGTTCGTACAGTACGGAGTGCCCCGTCGAGTTGCGAACACCTTTTCCAGACCGTCGGAGTGGTGAGTGCCGGGCGGCGTCAGAATGACCCAGCGCGCGACGTGAGCCAAGATCTACGTTGGCCCGATGGATATCCGTGTGAGCGATGACCCCGCAGATGCCGCTGCTGCCTGGATGGCGGGCCGCTTACGGGACGCGGTTCGTAGGCGCGGGCACGCGAGCGTTGCCGTGAGTGGAGGGAGCACGGCGCCGCCAATGTTCGCGGCGCTGATGGACCTTGAGGTTCCATGGGAACGCATCGTGATCTGGCAGGTTGATGAGCGTGTCGCCGCTGATGGCAGTTCGGACCGCAACGCCATTCAGCTCGCTTCATTTCCAGGCGAAGTGCGGCTGATGCCGGTGACGTCACCGGACCTGCGGGCCGCTGCTCGTGATTACGCACAGCACCTCCCAGACCGATTCGATGTGGTCCATCTCGGGCTCGGCGACGATGGCCATACGGCTTCGTGGCCGCCCGGTGACGAGGTCATTGATAGTCGACGGAATGTGGAGGTCACCGGGGAATTCAACGGTCGGATCAGGATGACGCTCACACCCGGTGCTGTGAACGCGGCGAGATCGCGGCTGATGCTTGCCGTCGGAATAGCAAAGGCGGCGGCGGTTGAAGGATGGCTACTGCGCGATGCATTGCTGCCGGTCGTTCGAGTTCGGCAGTCCGGAACGATCGTGTTCTTGGATCCCGATGCGGCGTCGCGTCTGCCGATGTAGTTTCAGCATCAATGGAAAACAATCTTTTGCAACTCAGCGGCCTGCCCGGGACGCCGCATTTGAGAGACCTCTTCGCCGCCGATCCAGGTCGCGCTCAGCGCTATGTGCTCGACGTTGGCGACCTCCGCATCGACTACTCCAAGCAGCGAATCGATGACGTTGCGCTCCGTGAGCTGTTTGCAACCGCTCGTCGCGCGCATGTCGAGCCTCGCCGCGACGCGATGTTTGCTGGTGAGCATGTCAACGTCACCGAAGATCGCGCGGTAATGCACGCAGCGCTCAGGGCACCGCGAGATGTGTCGCTGCATGTCGATGGTGAGAACGTCGTGCCGGGCGTCCACGAGGTGCTTGACCAGATGGCGAGCTTCGCCGAGCGCATACGTGACAACGAGCAAATCACCCACGTCGTAAACATCGGTATCGGCGGTTCCGACTTAGGGCCGGCGATGGCGTATCGCGCGCTCGCCGCCTATCGGCACGATCGAATCCGCTGCTCGTTCGTTTCCAATATTGACGGTGCTGACATCGCGGCTGTGCTAGCTGACTCCGATCCGGCGTCGACACTGTTCATCGTTGCCTCCAAAACCTTCGGCACGATCGAGACTCTCACGAATGCCCGTACCGCACGGGCGTGGTTGGTTGCTGAGCTAGGCGAGGAGGCCGTCGGTGAGCACTTCGTCGCGGTCTCCACGAACGATGACTTGGTGAAGAAGTTCGGAATCGACACAGCCAATATGTTCGGATTTTGGGACTGGGTCGGTGGTCGCTATTCCGTTGGTTCAGCGATTGGGCTGTCGCTGATGATCGCGATTGGCGCCGATCGATTCCACGAGTTCTTGGCTGGCTTCCGACTGATCGACGAGCACTTCTGTGCAGCTCCGCTGGAGGAGAATGCGCCAGTTGTGATGGCGCTGCTCGGAATCTGGAATGCCAATGTGTTGGGCTTTGGGACAAAGGCTGTGCTGCCCTATGCGGAGGAGTTGGGGCGCTTCCCGGCGTATCTGCAACAGCTGGATATGGAGTCGAACGGCAAGTCAGTGCGCCTCGATGGCACGGCGGTCGATACCGACACCGGACCGATCGTTTGGGGAGAACCTGGCACGAACGGTCAGCACGCGTTCTATCAGTTGATTCATCAGGGGAGTCGGATCGTCCCCGTCGACTTCATTGGCTTCGCTCGGTCGCATCATTCCCTTGGTGAGCATCACGACCTGTTGATGGCGAATCTGTTTGC
>JAHRVJ010000019.1 GCA_019090765.1 Ilumatobacteraceae bacterium | reverse complement strand
GCGCCCTCGGGAGGATTCGAACCTCCGCACACGGCTCCGGAGGCCGATGCTCTATCCCCTGAGCTACGAGGGCCGGGAGACGGCAGGTTAGCGCTGATGAACACGATTGCCATTTGAGCAAGCGCCATGTGAGTGCGACGAACGGTCGGTGTTACGGCGTAGTTGTCGGAACCGTGCTACTCGTTGTTGTGCTGGTTGTCGAAGTTGTGGTCGACGTCGAAGTAGTTGTCGTTGACGTAGATGAAGTCGTCGAAGTTGACGTGGTCGTGGTGGCGGGCGAGGTCGTTGACGTCGTCGGCGGCGTGGTGGTGGTTGTCGTCGGTGGAAGCGTCGTGGTTGGGGCTGGCGGCGGGACCGGAGCGTCAGCCCAGCGGGTGGCGATCACCATCGGCCGGTAGTGGGAGGGGTTCGGCCAGGCGTCGCGCAGCATGTCGCGGGCGTTGTTTGAGATGGTCACCAGCAGATTCCCGAACCCGTCGCGCCACGGGCTCAGGTGAGCGTGGTATGTGTTGCGCAAGGGGTCGGCGCCTCTTGGCTGCAAGGGACGTTCTTCGATCGTCGTCCACGGCCCCCACGGGTCACGGGCAACATCCATGCTGTACCAATCGCCCCAGTACCCGTCAATCGTGGCCACGGCGACCCACTGGCCGTCCATGTAGCGCGCTTGCATCGGAAACTCGGCCCAATGGCGCTGCAGAATTGGTTCTGATGCGGCTGGGTCGGCCGACCAGCCATCGGCGGTGCGATACTCATACGGCGCCAAGAGTTGGCCTCTGGGCACTCGCGCAAGGTACATCCGCGTACCCGAGTGAGGACCGTTGAAGTAGCCGCCTTCACGAGCCAGGTTCTGCTCAAAACTGTTGCCGAAAAGGTAGGTGTGCGTAGCGTCGCTGGCGAGGCCATAGCCATAGATCGGGGCAACGCGAGAGTTAGCGGCAGCCCGGAAATCAAGCCGCGCAAGAGTATTCGGGTCGTACGTCCCAATCCACGTCTCCGTCGGATGCCAACCAAGACCATCGGGTGGGGTCGGGTCGGCAGCATCTTTGACCATCTTCACCCAATAGACGTGTAGGAGACCATCGTGCACTTCGCCTCCCATCGGCCAAAACCATGCCGACGAGGTCTCGCCAGAACCTGGCTCGAACGCCAAGGGACGATCCGCAGAACCGCGGTGAAGCAGCCGAAAGCAGTTCCCCTCCTGCAGCATCGCGGTGTTGTGTACGAAGCTCGCCTGGCCAAGAGTCGTCGCGGCTCCCGACTGGTCGATGAAGGTGTCCTGGAATAGCCAGAGATAGCGGTCTCCGCCGAGTGGGTAAACGTGCTGATAGTCCCACCCGAGAACAGGCCCCAGTCGCCCCGCGAAAAACGAATCCAACGAGCCCGAATTGAGGTCGGCCGTGCAGCCGATATCGGTCGACAAATAGCCGCTCGGTGTCGCGACGCGCGAGGCGGCCCACAGCGGCGGCGGAGCTTCCGGAAGCGTCTCGGTAGGTGAGGCCTGAGGTACCGGACGCGCCACCACCGAAGGAGCATCGGGGTCCTGCAGCGGAGGCTTTGGGGGCTCGGTCGTGGTGGTGGTGTTGGTCGTCGCAGGACTGGTGGTGGTCGCGGCGGATGTCGTGGTTGGCTTCGCCGGAGTCGTCGACCCGGCAGTCACACGCGTGGTCGGAGGGTTCGTTGAAGAGGCAACATCGCCCGCGGCCTCGGCTGGGTCCGGACCCGACGAACCTCCTGCAGACACCGCAAGTGCAATGCCGCCCAAGATGAGCAAAGACGTACCCGCTACTACCGCGACGCGCCAACGCGAGGAAAACCAACCGGCGGACTCATCCTCTGGAAGATCATTGGGTGCGGGCGCGTCGATCTCCATTCGATGTTCAAACTACGCCGACCGCGCTCATCGCAACGGTCACCTTCGGCTCAGGTCAGTATTGCTCGGAGTCACCTGAGTAGTCGGAGCCCTCGACAATCGCTATGAGTGCATCTAGCAGCCCACTGGCACCGAACCGGAATGTGGCCGGGGTTGCCCAATCGCTCCCCATGGCCTCGTCAGCTTGCGCTAGGTAGCTCGCCGCATCGGAGTAGTCCCGAATTCCACCCGATGGCTTCAGTCCGACCACCTTTCCGGCGTCCCTTGCCTGGGCAATGACTTCGAGCATCACGCGCACCGCTTCGGGTGAGGCCCCGGATCCGGCTTTACCCGTAGATGTCTTGATGAAGTCAGCGCCGCTATCGACCGCAATCTGGGCTGCCGCCGCAATGAGTTCAGGGGTCTCGAGCGTCCCAGTTTCCAGGATCGTCTTAAGCCCGACATGGCCTGGAATGAGTGCTGCAACATCGGAGACCAGGCGACTCACGGCACCCCTATCGCCATCCATCAACGCGCTGTACGGAATGACCACGTCGATGTCGTCAGCACCGTCGGCGAGCGCTCGCCGTGTTGCGGCAAGAACGTCGTCGGGCGGTTCTGTCCCAGTTGGAAAATTCACCACTGTGGCGACGCGGACGTCAGATCCCTGCAACAAGATCGCACACTGCGCAACGTGTTCGGGCCAAACGCATACGGCTGCCGTGTGGTGGGCTTTCGCCCGCGAGCACAACTCAGCAATCTGATCACCAGAATGATCGTCGGCCAGGTCGGTTAGATCGATCAAACCTATTGCTCGGCGCGCCAACTCCACCTCGGCAGCAGAACTGTTGGAGCTCAATCTGAGATCGCCTGCCGGGTATCGCGGTCGAAGAAGTGCATGTTGCCAGTCGTAATCGCGATCTCGATGAGTTCACCAACCTGCACGGAGGAGCGTGGATCGAATCGGCCCACCGCGTTTGACACTTCCGACCCCCGCTCTTGCTCAGGTGCATCAGGATCGCCCGAGTCAACACATGGGGAATCAACGTGGAAGTGAACCATGATTTCGGAGCCGAGGGCCTCGAGCACTCTGACCGTCGATGTGATGCGCTGGCTCTCGGGCACGTCAGGAGCGAACGCTGAGTCCTGGTAATCCTCGGGGCGGATGCCGACGATGAGAGGTTTACCGTTGTATTCACGCAACGCAGGGTGCTTTTGGAGGCATTGCTTCGATAGGCCGATCACCTGGCTACCGATCGTGACAGTTGCACTGGTTTCCGTCAGGTGAACCGTCCCTTCAAATAGGTTCATCGATGGTGATCCGATGAAGGCCGCAACGAACACATTCGCGGGGTGGTCGTAAAGGTTCTGCGGAGTGTCGACCTGCTGCAAATCGCCATCTTTAAGGACGGCAACGCGATCACCCATCGTCATCGCCTCAATTTGATCGTGCGTGACGTAAACGGTGGTCACGGCAAGGTCACGCTGAAGCGCGGCAATTTCGGCCCGCATCTGGACACGCAACTTGGCGTCGAGATTCGATAGCGGCTCATCCATCAGGAACACGGCCGGTTGGCGAACAATCGCCCGGCCCATGGCCACCCGCTGACGTTGACCACCTGACAACTGGCCGGGCTTACGATCCAGAAATTCCTCAAGCTCGAGAATCGCGGCGGCTCTGCCGACCCGATCTTTGATCTCCTTCTTGGGAACTTTCGCCAACTTGAGCGCGAACCCGATGTTGTCGAAAACGGTCATATGCGGGTACAGCGCATAGTTCTGGAAGACCATCGCGATATCACGATCCTTCGGTTCCACATCGTTAACCGTGCGCTCCGCGATCTTGATTGTCCCCGCGCTGATCGTCTCTAGTCCTGCAACCATTCGCAATGCTGTCGACTTGCCGCAACCAGATGGTCCGACGAGAACAAGGAACTCCTTGTCGGCAATTTCCAGGTTGAGGTCGTTGATTGCCTGGAACCCGTTGTCGTAGACCTTGCTCACCCCATCGAGGACGACTGCTGCCATGACTGATATTCCTTCAGATTCCGCCGGTATCGTCGCGCAGCGTGAACCAGATGAAGAACCGGATGCAGGCGCTCGGACTACTCGATCGAACGTTCAAGAGCGCCACAGACGCAGAACTTAACACGCTGATAGAGAACCTCGATGAGGATCATCGCGAGGGGCTCGACTCGTTTGTCGACGACCTCACGCCCGATGGTGTACGCGCTGGCGTTAGAGCCGGCCGGATCGACGGCTCAATGGAAGCCATCGCCGCGGTGATGACCGACACCTGCCTGGCGGACTGTATCGAGCAGCTCGGCGACAATGCTGAAAATCCGTCAACCGACCAATTGGTCAAGATTCTGCCTGCGCTCATCGAGACGCACGGCGTTGCCAGCACGCGCATCATGCTCGCGTCAACCGTCGCTGGCGAAGCACCCGCGTCAGCAATCATTCGCGACCTCCTGAAGTCCAACGACCTAGTGGCGCTCCCAAAGGTCGAGGAGGTCCAGCTCGCACCGCTGCTCGATACGCAGAAGCGGTCCGACGACGAGCAGGCCGAGATTCGCGCGAAGCGAGCCGAAGCAAAGAAGGCCAAACAAGAACAAGCTCGCGCCCGCAAAGCCCAATCGGCCGCCGCGCGCAATCGCAGCTGACTTCAACTCAGAACAGCTTCGACGGGCCAAGTC
>JAHRVJ010000018.1 GCA_019090765.1 Ilumatobacteraceae bacterium | reverse complement strand
GTAAGCCGATCGCGATGGATGAGGGTTTACGTTTCGCTATTCGTGAGGGCGGTCGCACAGTCGGCGCCGGCCGCGTCACCAAAATCCTTAAGTGATCACGTTTCGGCTAGAGGAGAACAACTGATATGGCTCAAAGCATTCGTATTCGCCTAAAGGCGTTCGATCACGAAATCATCGATCAATCAACGAAGAAGATTGTCGAGACCGTGACCCGGACCGACGCCACTGTGCGCGGCCCGATCCCACTACCAACTGCCAAGCATCGCTACACAGTGATCCGCGGCCCGCACGTCGACAAAGACTCGCGGGAGCACTTCGAGATGCGCATTCATAAGCGTCTCATCGACATTGTGAACCCGAACGGCAAAACAATCGACAGCCTCCAGCGCATTGAGCTGCCTGCTGGCGTCGACATCGAAATCAAAATCCAGGACAGCTGACCCGCACTGCCCGTCCGCGGGCATTTGTGAAGTAGCTATAAAGACGCCGTCCCTGGCCTGCGCCGCGTGGGCCAGGCCGGTAGACATTAGGGATGAGTTCTTTTCCACCACCGGCGCCGGGCGTTACCCCGACACCGCCGGCCGCTCCCTACCAGCGCCCGAAGCGCCGGGTGGTACTACTCCTGGCGATGGTTGGCACGGTCGCCTGGGTCGCTGGTTTGGCCGGAGCCGTGCTTGGCGGTCAGGTATCGGACTGGCTTGATAGACCGCCAACACGCAGTTCCGATGAACCAATTCAGGTGGCGGCACCGCGTGACGAAATTGAGCGCCGGGTCGATGTCGGACAGGTTGTTGAGTACATCGCACCTTCGGTCGTGACCGTCAGCGCCGACGTCGAGGGCGGCCAATCGCTCGGTACTGGGGTGATCATTTCCTCCGACGGCGAGATCCTCACCAATGCCCATGTTGTTGATTCGGCTTCAGAGGTTCGTGTTCGGCTCGCTGGGGAGAGCGAACCTCGCGAAGTTTCGGTCCTTGCTGTTGATGCTGGCAACGACATCGCTCTCCTGCGAATGAGCGGCGACGGATTCGCTGCTGCGACTTTCGCCGACCCTGGCAGCGTCCGGATCGGCGATGAAGTGGTGGCGGTCGGGTTCGCACTTGGCTTGGAGGGTGATCCATCAGTCACGCTGGGCATCGTGTCCGCGCTTGATCGAACAATCGATACTGACGGCGCCTACTTAGACGGTCTTATTCAGACTGATGCAGCGATCTCGTCAGGCAATTCCGGCGGTCCGCTGCTCAATGCAGCCGGTGAAGTGGTCGGAATCAACACGGCTGTGGCCCGGGATACAGCCGTCACGGCGGCAACCAACGTGAGTTTCGCGATTGGAGTGGCCGAGGTACTCCCAGTAGTCGACAAGCTGCGAGCGGAATCTGATGCCTCCGACGATTCCCCACGCGAGCAAGGCTTTGTCGGCGTGGTCCTTGATGATCGTCGAGATGGCGGCCAGGGAGCCGTGGTCGTTGAGGTACAAGAGGGGACCCCCGCTGAGGAATTTGGGATTCAGGTCGACGACTTGATCATTGCCGTCGACGGCGTCACAACGGCTGGCTCAACTGGGCTAATCGCCACGATCAGTGACCTGGAATCCGGCGACACGACCACCCTGACGATCGTTCGTGACGGTACAGAGATGGAACTTGAAGTCATGCTTACGATTCGCCCCGATTCTTGAGGCAATAGTCGCGGCAGTCGTGTTGGAAGCGACGCCCATCGGCCATAGCATTGCGAGGCCGTGATCGGAAGGCATTTCGATCACCATTCCAGTTTGCAATCTACGTCTGCGTAGGCCACCCGCACAGTTTGGGCCGGAACCGCACAGCAACAATTTATTTCGTGCTCCGCACGCCCCTGGGCGGCGGAGCTTTTGCGTGGATAGCCCGGACCTACCTGGCCCAGGCTCGATCAACACAGAGGAACTGCCGCCATGGCACTACAAACGATCGTCGGCGAAAAAGTCGGCATGACACAGACGTGGGTGGACGACAAAGTCGTTCCGGTCACGGTGTTGCGTGTCGACCCGATGCGAATCGTCCAAATCAAAACCAACGAACGCGACGGCTACACCGCCTTGCAGGTCACTTATGGCCACCGCGATGCGAAGAAGCTGAACAAGCCCGATCTCGGACACTTCGAGAAGTCAGGTGTCGCCCCGGGCAAGCGTTTGGTTGAGCTTCGGCTCGACTCAGTCGACGAGTTCGAAGTCGGCCAAGAGCTCACCGTCGATCAGATTCCGGAAGGAATGATCGTCGACGTCACCGGCACCAGCCGTGGCAAGGGCTTTGCCGGCGTCATGAAGCGTCACAACTTCAAGGGCCAGCCCGCATCGCACGGTAACCACAAGAGCCACCGTAAGCCTGGCGCCATTGGCTCGTGTGCCTTCCCGGCACGCGTGTTCAAAGGCCAGCGCATGGCCGGTCACATGGGTCACGAGCAAGTCACCACGCAGAACCTCGAAGTCGTTAAATCCGACTCCGAGCGCAACCTGCTGCTGATCAAAGGCTCTGTCCCCGGCCCCGCCGGTGGGGTCGTTCTAGTACGCAACGCCGTGAAGATGGCTGACCAGTCTTCGCTGAAGGGAAGCTGATCATGGCCGCTCTTACTCTTAG
>JAHRVJ010000219.1 GCA_019090765.1 Ilumatobacteraceae bacterium | reverse complement strand
TTCACGCCCTATTCTCAAACGGTGCCAACGACGCGGAGCTCCGTCAATACTCGCACCGCGGCGTTTGTCGGCATCTTCGCTGGAATGCTCGGCGGCCTCTTCGGAGTGGGCGGCGGCATCATCATCGTTCCCGCGCTGATCAGTGTCGCCAAAATGGACCGTCGCTTGGCTTCAGGCACGTCCCTAGCAGCCACCCTGCCCATCGCCACCGCTGGCCTGATCACATACCAGTCGAAGGGAAACGTCGACTGGGCCATCGCGCTCCTCATTGCAATCGGTTCGATCAGCGGGGCAATCGCTGGAACCCACCTCCTGCGAGTTATCCCGAAGAACGTGCTGACGATCGTCTTTGTGATCACCGTTGTGGTCACTGCGATCCGCTTGGGCTTTGCCATCGAAGCCAACGGCCGCGAG
Source organism: Ilumatobacteraceae bacterium (assembly GCA_019090765.1). GTDB lineage: Bacteria > Actinomycetota > Acidimicrobiia > Acidimicrobiales > Ilumatobacteraceae > Sva-07. The sequence continues at coordinate 7,835 of JAHRVJ010000219.1, read as the reverse complement.
GACCTCACCTTCGGCCTGGCCGTGCTGCTTGTACTTATTGGGTTCCTGACCGGCACGCTCGCCGGGCTCCTCGGCATTGGCGGAGGCATCATCATGGTGCCCGCAATGGTCGTGATCCTTGGCATGGTTCCCGTGGTCGCGAAGGGGACTTCGGTCGCAGTGATCGTGCCGACCTCGATCATGGGCACGATTCGCAACCGCAAGTTCGCCAACGTCGATCTTCGAGTTGCAGCTGTAGTTGGCTGCTTCGGCGCGGCCAGCGCCGTCGCCGGAGGGCTGATCGCCGACGGCATGAGCGACCGCGTGTCGAACGTGATGTTCGCAGTGCTGTTGTCGACGGTGGCCGTCACACAACTGCTGACGCTGCGCACACCCAAGCCGTCAACCGCATCGAGTGCGGGCTGAAACATGCTGGTTGCTCTGATCCTTGCTCATCCCCAAGGCGATAGCTACTGCCACTCGCTCGCCGAGCGGGCAGCAGCTGGCTTACGCGCGGGCGGGCACGAGGTCGTCGTGGTCGACCTTTATGGACAGGGCTTCCGTGCGGCCATGACCGGCGAAGAACGCTCGGCCTACCACGGCGACGAACCCATCTGCGACCCGCTGGTTGAAGCAAGTGCCGACCTGATCGGCCGCGCCGAGGCCCTGGTGTTCGTTTACCCCACTTGGTGGACCGGGCTGCCCGCGATCCTCAAGGGCTGGCTCGAGCGGGTGATGGTTCCGGGCGTTGCGTTCCGCTTCGACGAACGCAGCGGCAAGGTACGTCCGGCGCTCAGCAACATTCGACACATCGTGGGAGTTTCGACCTACGAGGAAACGCACTCAGCGGTACGAATCACCAACGACAACGGCCGGCGGACCATCACCAGGGCACTGCGTGTCAATTGCGGTTTCCGAACGCGCACGCACTGGTTCGGGATTTTCGACGTCTTCGACAAGAGCGACCTTGAGCGCAGAGAGTTTGCCGGGCGCGTCGAGCGAGAGTTGACAGAGCTGCGATGATTCGCGCGCTTGTTATCTACTGCCATCCACTCCTCGGCGCCTACAACGAGGCCGTTCGCGAAGCCGCACTGGCGGGCCTGAGCAGCGCTGCGGAGGAGATTCGAGTAACCGATCTGTATGCCGACGGTTTCAATCCGGAGGCAACAACCCTCGATAGCGATGGGCGTTGCGTTCTTGGCGACGATCCCCTGCTAGTGGGCTACGCCGCGGACCTCGCCTGGTGCGACACGCTGGTCTTGATCTATCCCACTTGGTGGGCCGGACAGCCAGCGATGCTCAAGGGCTGGATCGACCGCGTGTGGGTCGAAGGTGTCGCCTGGGAGTCGGCCGAGGGGCCAGAGAAACGTCAACCGCTACTGGGCAACATCAAGCGGCTGGTGGCTATCAGCACACACGGATCGTCCAAGTCGGTCAACATGCTCGAAGGCGAGGGCGGGAAACGGACATTCACTCGCGGTTTGGCCAAAATGTGTCACCGCCGTGCCCGCACCACGTGGCTCGCGTTGTACGGGATTGACACATCCTCCCTGTCCGACCGCGAGTCGTTCTTGGCCAAAGTCGAACGCCAACTCTCCCGACTCCCCTAACCGGCCGAATTCGATCAGCCCGGAGAAGCTAGAGCGACGGCGACGCGGGCCGCGACGGTGGCGTTGCTTTCAGCGAGCGCAAGATTGGCGGGCACGCTGCGTCCATCGGTTGCCTCACTGATCCGCCCAAGCACGAATGGCGTGATCGCCGCGCCAGTGACCCCAGAACGCGCGCAATCCTCCAGAGCTGAGCTGAGCACCTCATCAAGTTCAACGGCGTCGAGTTCGGCTGCTTCAGGAATCGGAACCGTGAGCAGGACCCCACATTCGGGGCGGCTACGCGCCTGGAAGATACGGGCCACCTCATCGGCAAGTTCAACACGATGCGGCACCGGCAGCCCTGACGAGCGCGTATAGAACGCGGGAAACCAAGGGTGCTGCCAACCGAGGACGGGAACTCCACTTGTTTCGAGGAACTCCAGCGTGCGATCGAGGTCGAGGAATGCCTTCGCCCCAGCCGACACCGTGATCACCGGATGGGTGGCAATCGCATCCAAATCAGCGGAGATGTCGCCAGTTGTTTCAGCTCCGCGATGAACACCACCGATTCCACCGGTGGCGAATACCGAGATGCCCGCTGCGGCAGCAATCGCCACCGAAGCCGAAACAGTCGTCGCGCCGAACTCCCACCGTTGACCGACCGCGACCGAAATATCTCGTTCAGCGGTCTTGCGAGCTTGACCAAGAATCCGTTCGTGCTCGTCGGGTTCGAGGCCAGCACGAACGACTCCATCGAGAACAGCCATCACGGCTGGAACTGCGCCCTCAGCTCGAATCGCCGCGAGGCATTGGTCCAGCGCATCACGGTTAGATGGCGAGGGCAGGCCAAGGTGAGAAAAGATCGTCGATTCCAGCGCGACCACCGCAACACCTGATTCGACCGCTGTAGCAACTTCTTCCGAACACTGGGGTTTGAGCACCCGTTCAGGCTAGAGCGCGACCACTGTCGTCAGTCCCAGGGGCTGAGCTAGCGACCGGCTCGGAAGGGCTAGGCGGTCAAACCCGCTGGCACGAATCTTGTGACTGTCTCAACGTGATGCGTATTCGGGAACAGGTCGAACACCTCAACACGTTCGGGGACGTATCCAGCCGCAGCCAGCAGAGTCGTGTCTCGGGCCAGCGAAACCGGATCACAGTTAACGAGTACCAGCACCGATGGCGATGCCGCCGTCAACGCTGCCACGCCTGGCTTGGCAAGCCCAGGGCGCGCTGGGTCGGCAACGATCACATCAACCGGGTCGTTGTCGCGCGCCTTCCAGCGTGCGACTTCCCCACGGATAATCACGTGTTCGCGTTCACCCATATTGTGTTCAGCGTCAAACCAAGCTGACCTCGCGGACTCGATCAACGTCACTCTTGCTGCCGTCTGCATCGTGGTTACTGCGAAGAGGCCCACTCCCCCGTAAGCATCAACCGCATGTCGGGCTCCTGCCAATTCAGGGGCAGCCTCGGCAACAGCGGCAACCAACAGTTCGGCGGCCTGGGCCCCGGATTGGAAGAACGAACCAGCCGATACACGCAGATCGTGTCCCGCCACCCGCTCAGTAAGCCAGCCGCGCTCGCCAATATGCACTTCACGAGGCAGACCGCGAATTGACTTTCGGTACTTCCGATCCCATATCGCGGTGATCGCCCCGGTCGCCACCGAGGATCGCAAGGTGAGTTCGGCACCCTCGTCCACATTGAGCAGCGGGAGCAATCTTGAGAGTTTCGATTCAGCGACAGGGCAGCTGGTGACAGGTACTACTTCGGACGTTTTGTGCTCACGAAACCCGACCATGCCGTCGGGGCCACCGACCACTCGGATTGTTGTCCGGTAGCCGAATTGGCTGACCGATGAACCAGTCCGCACCAAGTTGTCGACCGTTACCTCTTCAAGCCGCGCCACCCGTCGCAGCGACTCGCGCACGATCTCGGCCTTGGCGTCCAGTTGGGCCGCCGGCTGCAGGTGCATCCAGTCGCACCCTCCACATCCTGCTCTCCGGTGAGCGCACGATGGCGAGTCACGCAGCGGCGACGGCTCAAGCACGTCGACCACCGCTCCCCGGGCGTAATCCTTCTTCGTTGAGTCGATCTCAACTTCGACTAGTTCTCCTGGCAAGGCGCCGGTTACGAAGACCACTCTGCCGTCGTCATCACGCGCCATCGCTTCGCCCCCAGCAACTAGACGATCGGGGCGAACGGTGATCAGCATCAGGCCAGCGTACGGCCACCAAAGCCAACGGCCGCGCGACTACGCCCAGGAACGCGCGACACTGGAGCAATGAACGCCGAAACGACAGAGTGGTATTGGGATCTCAAACAGCGCAAGGCCGTACCCGCATCCGAACGCGGTACCAGTGATGACGTTCTCGGTCCGTACCCGTCACGCTTCGAGGCTGAGAACTGGAAGGCCAAGGTTGAAGAGCGCAATGAGGAGTGGGCGGGGGCCGACGATGCCTGGGATCAGAACCCAGACGACGAACAGCACTAGGTTGCTCAATCGATGAGCCGCCCAATTCAGATTGCCCCATCCGTTCTCCCCGCCGATTTCTCGCGCCTCGGTGAGGAAGTCGCAGCTTTGGAAGCCGCCGGAGTCGACCTCATCCAATGGGATGTAATGGACGGCCAGTTCGTGCCCAATCTAACCTTCGGCCCAGACATCATCGCCTCAGCTCGCTCGCACACCAGCGTTCCGTTCGAAGCTCACCTGATGGTCAACGCTCCCGACGCCATGGCCGAGCAGTACATCGCCGCTGGCTGTTCGCGGCTGATAGTCCATGCCGAAGCGTGCCCCCATCTCCATCGCACACTTGGCAACATCAACGAACTTGGCGCCAACGCCGCCGTGGCATTGAATCCGGCAACACCGGTTTCAGCCATCGCGCACGTGCTCAACCTCGTCGACCTGGTGCTAGTGATGACTGTTAATCCGGGCTTCGGAGGCCAAGCCTACATCCCCACGATGGAGCCGAAAATCGCCGAGGTTCGAGCGATGATCGACGCCGCCGGACTCTCCGACACGGTCGACCTTGAGGTCGATGGCGGTATTGGACCCAGCACGATTGCGGGCGCCGCGAGCGCTGGCGCCAATGTGCTGATCGCCGGAAGTGCGCTCTACCGCGACCCCGAAGGCCTCGAACACGCCGTGACTGATCTACGATCCAGGGCCGAGGAAGCATTCGCCTAGGGACACGATCACACATGACACAACGACCGCTGGGGGCGGCCATACCTGGGGCGGGTCGATGAACCGCCGTCTGATGATCGGCGGTGCAGGTGCTGCTGGGGCAATACTCTTCGTTGCACTGGGTGGATATTCGTGGATCACGGGAGATGACAACGTCGAAGACCTACTCAACGACACAGGAGTCCTCGGTCCGATCATCTTTGTGCTCATCATGTGGGTTACGCAGCCGATCGGCACCCCAGGCCTGGTGTACATGGTTCCCGCCAGCCTCGTGTGGGCTGCACTGGTGGCCATTGCGCTGGTGTGGATCGGCAATATGGGGTCTAGTTACATCGCCTTCAAGCTCGCCAGGTGGTTGGGGCAAGATTGGGTGCACGGCCGCATCCCCGATCGAATGCGCCGCTTTGATGACCGCATCGAAGCTGGCGGCCTCAGACCAGTAATCGGGCTTCGGCTGCTGTTCGGTCAGTTGCCCCCATCCGACTGGCTCCTTGGCGTCACCAAGGTCACTAATCGCAACTTCATCATCGGTACCGGCATTGGCATCATTCCCGGAATCACTGTGATCATCCTTGCTGGCGAAGGCGCCTTCGACCTGCTTGGCGAAATGGCCCCGACAACGAGATGGATTCTGGTCGGAGCCCTCGTCATAGTTGCTGTAGGCAGACGGGTGTGGAAGCGCCTTCTTCAGTCGTCAGATGAGGCGACCGCTGATCCGGCTCCTTCCTAAAAGAGAACGCAGGCAGCAGCGTCAATCGTCAGCGGGCCGGTGGCTCCTGGTACGCACAACCCGGTGATCAGGAACCGGCGTCACTGCAGATCGCCCGAGTTCCAACACTCCCTTGGCCGCGAGACCTCCAAACACTCGTAGCACGACCAGCACAAGCAGCGCGGCGAACACGACCACAACAGGCACCACAACTGTTGCGAGCAACAAGCGCCGATCCTCTACGAGCAGGCTGAGTACCCCTGAGTCGACGCTCGAACCGTCGAGGTTGACGGTTCGCACGGGGTCATCAAGGTTGGGACACACCACGGCGGTGTCGTCGATACCGACCACGGCATTACCCCCAAAGTTGGGCTCCGGTGGCCGCACCGCTGAAGACAGCACGCCGTAGGCCGGATCAACCGCGGCCCCCACGAGGTATTGATCGCCTTCGTCCAGAAAGCGGTAGTCGCCGCCGTAACGAACGTCGATCAGCCCGTCAATCGCCCAAGGGCTTGCCGAACCGGCACGCAATTGATCGATGCGAAATCGGATCGTCTGAGTTAGGTCGTCCTTGCCTGTCATCGTGCCGACAAACGCGACGTCCGCGGTGTCGGGTTCGGGACACCCATCAGGCACCGGTATCAACGTCACAGGGCCCGTTGATGGATCATCGACCGGCGCAGCCAAGGCGATCCCAGCGCCACCAGTGGCAAGAATCGAAAACAGCAGTGCCCCGATGGCGCCACGGACAACGTTGCTGGTCACCGAGCCAGGCTAACGAACCAGGCTCGCCCGACAATGGCAGTCAGTGATCCGGCCCCATCTGACCACTGGTGTCCTGGTGCAACCGCTCGGCATGACGGTTCAACCCAACAAGATGCGCGGAGATTCCTCGCTCTGCAAACTTGCCGACTACGGCATCCAATGCCCCCACCGCTGACGTATCCCAGATCCGAGCGTTGCTCATATCAATCTCAACACGATTGACCTGCACGGCGTCATAGTCAAACGAGTGGACCAGGTCATTCGTGGAAGCGAAGAACAGCTCGCCCCTGACGTCGTAGAGACGCTCGGCGTTGTCTGGGTCAACGACGCTCGTCACCCGCACAAGGTGCGATACATGACGAACAAAGAACACCGCGGAAAGCACCACTCCAGCACCCACGCCGTAGGCGAGATTCTCAGTTGCAACAGTGATTGCCACCGTCACCAACATCACTGCCGTCTCAGGTCGCGGCACCGAGCGCAGCGTTGACAACTGCACACTTCTCCAATTGAAGGTGCCGATCGAAACCATGATCATCACGGCGACTAGGGCGCCCATCGGGATCTTGGCGACAAAGTCTCCGAGCCCGAGTACGAGGACCAGCAAGAAGAGCCCCGAGGCAAGCGTTGACAGACGCGTCCGACCGCCGGTGCGGTAGTTGATCATCGACTGGCCGATCATCGCGCAGCCTGCCATGCCACCGAGGAATCCGGTGGCGACGTTGGCGATGCCTTGACCGCGAGATTCGAGGTTCTTGTCGGAGTCCGAGTCGGTCAGGTCGTCGAGCAACTGTGCCGTCAGCAGCGATTCAAGCAGACCAACCAGAGCCAGGGTGATCGCGAACGGCAGGATGATTTGAAGTGTTCCGAAGCTGAATGGAACGTCGGGAAGTCCAGGCAACGGCAGCGCACTCGGAAGCTGCCCCATATCGCCCACAGTTGGGAGCTGGAGGTCGAACGTGATCGCCGCAATCGCCAGGACCACAATCGCAACCAGGGGTGAAGGAATGGTCTTTGTGATACGTGGGAGGCCATAGATGATTAGGAGCCCAATAGCGATGAACAACAGGTTCATCGGCAGCTGACCAGAATCAGCCTCATCGTCGGTAAGTAGAATGTGTGGAATCTGCGCGACGAAGATCAGGATCGCCAAGGCGTTGACGAAACCGATCATCACGGTGCGCGGAATGAAGCGCATTAGTTCACCTACGCCGAGGTAGCCGAAAGCCACCTGGAAGACTCCGGCGAGCACCGTTGCCGCGAATAGGTACCCGGTGCCGTACTCCTCGACCAGCGGCACGATGACTAGGGCCATTGCCCCCGTCGCGGCTGAGATCATCCCTGGGCGACCGCCAGCGAATGAGATAATGATGGCGATTGAGAAGGAGGCGTAGAGGCCGACCTGAGGATCGACGCCAGCGATAATTGAGAACGAGATCGCTTCTGGAATCAGAGCTAGGGCGACCACGAGACCCGAGAGAAGGTTCGCTCTCGGATCGGTTAGCCACTCGCTGCGGCCGCCGGGAAAGCGGGGCGCGCGCGACGTTGCAGTCAGTTGGGCAGTCATTGGGCACCTTAGAAATTGGCGGGCAACGCCAAATCA
>JAHRVJ010000218.1 GCA_019090765.1 Ilumatobacteraceae bacterium | reverse complement strand
GCTCGAGACGATCGGGCTCGGTGTGAGTTGACGACCCAGTTCGTTCAAGAGCACGGCGTGGTCCCCGAACGTCGCGCCAAGCCCACCGGACTCCTCGGGGATCAAGGTCGCGAGCCAGCCCAGCTCGGCGATAGACGACCAGAGCGTCGGGTCATAGCCCACATCATCGTCGAACAGTGCCCGGACCGCCACGCTGTCTGAGCGCTCCGTGAGCAAACGTCGAGCCGTGTCGCGTAGCTCGATACGCTCATCGTCGGAGAGTCGAACCACTAGAGGACCTCTGGCTCGCGTGGAAGGCCAAGTGCACGTTCACCGATGATGTTGCGCATGATTTCGTTGGTGCCGCCGCCGATGGTCCAACTGTATGAGTTGATGAAGTCATACAGCCACTCACCGGACTCCCAGCCAGCGCTCATCAAGGGAGGACGCACGATCTGCGCTTCCATACCTTGCAGCGTTGCAGCGTCGTTCATCAACCGCTGCAGCAGCTCGCTGTAGTACAGCTTCACGATCGAGGCCTCGTTGCCGACGCCACCGCGCCCGACGATGTTCGCAATCATCGTGTTGACCAGTTGGCGCAAGACGGCAGCCTCGGCGTAGCGCTCCGCGACCAACTCGCGTGCACATGTGTCAGATACGAGCGGGACACCGGATTCGGACGTCCAGGTACCAATGGAACGAATTAGCTCGCCGACCCCATTTCTCATCAATCGCTCAGCCAGCTCGAGAACGACGACTCCACGCTCTGAGGCCAGCGTGCTATTCGTCACTCCCCAACCGTCATTTTCGGATCCGAGACGGTTCTCTACCGGGACCCGCACCTCACTCATAAACGTTTCACAGAACTCGAACTGGCCTGTCGCCTGCTTGATCGGGCGGATCTCCACGCCCGGGGAATGCATGTCCATGAGGAGAAACGTGATTCCCTTCCGCTTGGGCGCATTCGAGTCGGTCCTCGCGAGCAGGATGCACCAATCCGCTTCGAGCGCCATGCTGGTCCACACCTTCTGGCCAGTGACGATGTAATCCTCCCCGTCGCGCACGGCGCGGGTCTCGAGGCTTGCGAGGTCGGATCCTGCGTTCGGCTCTGAGAATCCTTGGCACCACACGGTTCCATCAATGATCGGAGGCAGGAAGCGCTGCTTCTGCTCCTCGGTGCCCGAATGAAGTATCGAAGGCCCGGCGTTGTAGAGCGATACTTGATAAAGAACATTTCGAGGCGCGTCCGCTCGCGCTAGCTCTTCTGCGATGACCACTTGCTCGAGTAGGGAGTAGCCACCGCCTCCCCAGCGTTCTGGCCAATGAGGCGCGAAGTATCCGCCCTCCCGCAGTACCGATCCCCACCAGCGGTGGAACTCCGCGAACTGCTCGGGCGATGCGCCGGCCTGCTGCTCGCGCCAATCGGCTGGGACATGACGACCGAACCAAGAGCGTACTTCGTCGCGGAAAGGCTCCAGGTCTCGCAGCTCATCGATCATCTATGGAATGCAAACCTCTCCTGTTTGATAGATCAGCACACTACGAGATGGCTGCGTCTTAGATCGGGCAACAGCTAAGCTGATCGGCGATCGGATGTGAGCAGTGACTGATGGGCAACGACCGTTGACGACCGCCGCAAAGTCGACAACGAGTGATGGCGTGCCGCAGCGAAAGCTTGCGTCACGGGTTGCGGATCGGATCATCTCCGACATTGGCCGAGGTGGCATGCAGGTCGGTGCGGTAATCGGCTCGGAGGCGGAGCTGGTTGAGAGATACCAGATCAGCCGGGCCGTATTTCGTGAATCGGTTCGCCTTCTTGAGCATCTCGGCATAGCGTCGACCCGCCGCGGTCCTGGCGGTGGACTCGTTGTGGCGGAGCCGTCCACCGCAGCTGTCACGCAAGCGTTCATCGTGTACCTCACCTATACCGGACTGTCGCTTGACGATCTGTTCGAGGCCAGGCAACTGCTTGAATGCACCACGGTACGGCTGGCTGCTGAGCGCGCTGATGAGAACCAGATCCGGGCGCTTCGCGATAGCGTGGCCGCGTACCGTTCCGGCGAGGTCCTCGATGCCGACGCCCACCACATGCTCCATACGGTGATTGCTCACGTTGCCCGTAATCCGGCGGGGGAGCTGTTCACCGACGTTCTCGGCAGGCTGACGGCTCGTTGGACATACCCGAGTCAGTCAATCGAAGAACAGCACCAGGCGCTCGATGCGGCAGCGCAGGCGCATGAACGTATCGTCGAAGCGATCACAGTTGGCGACGCTGGCCGGGCCGAATGGCTCATGGCCGCACATCTGGATGCGCTCGGCGATTGGCTGGGGCGACATAGAGACTCGCCCAAGTCGCTGGACTGGGCGCTCGACGAATCCAACGGGGACGACAAGCTCGGCACTCAAGTTGCTCGGAAGATCATCGTGGGGATCGTGGATCGCGATTGGCCAGTCGGCGAGGTTCTGGGCTCCGAGACGGAGCTGATCGAACGCTTCGACGTAAGCCGGTCAGCGCTGCGCGAAGCGGTCCGGTTAATTGAGTACCACGAGGTCGCGACCATGAAGAGCGGGCCCGGCGGTGGGCTCGTAGTCAGCGCTCCGGGCATCGGGCCCATAGTCCGAGCCGCAACGGTGTATCTCCGACATAGCGGCATCGTGAGCAGCGATCTACTCGTGTTGCGCCACGATCTTGAGTCGAAGGCCTTGGCGCTCGCGGCTGACCGCGCAACCCCAGATGACATCGAGCGTCTCCGGGCCGCGGCGACCGCCGATGTGGACGCCGGTTTTCGGTCGCCGCTCAACGAGGAGTTGCACGTCAATGTTGCGGATCTCGCTGGTAACACGGCGCTCTCACTGTTCATTCGGGTGTTGGTCGAGTTGACCCGGGTGCACGCGAACATTCCAGGCTGGCGCTCGGTGCGGCGCTCCGAGATAAACGACGAGACCGAACGCGCTCATAACGCGATTGTCGACGCAGTCGAACAAGGAGACGTTGCTCTTGCGCAGCGCCGACTTGGCAAGCACCTTGCCGCCATGGAACCCCTGCTCGGCTGAACGCGCTGCACCACCCAGGCTGGGGAGTGCTGCCACCGAGGACTACAGGGTCGGTTGATATGCGATAGCTGGATCGTCGATCCGGAGGACGAGCGTGGCTACACCGTCGACAGCCGGTAGGACACTATTGAGATTGGTGTCGGTGGCCGCGGGTCGAGCGATTGGTGTGGTCGATGCTGGTTGTGGTGCGCGATTTAGTCGATGATGAGGTGCTCGAGCTGTCGTTGGTTCCAGATGATGGTGCGGTCGAGGAGTTTTCGGCGGATCGATCCGATCCAGCGCTCGGCGAACGTGTTGGCTACCGGGGTCCGCACGGGTGTTCACCTTGATTAAGAACAGGACGTAGTAGCGGCGTAAGAATGCGGTGTCGACGGTGAAGAAGTCGCAGGCGACTGACGCTTGGGAGTGCAAGAACTCGGTCCAGGTCACCCCGGCGCTGTTCGGGGAGGGGTCGATGCCGGTGTCGGTGAGGATCTGCCAGACGCTGGTTTTGGCGATCTTGTGTCCGAGGCGGGCGAGTTCGCTCTGGACGCGGCGGTGTCCCCAGGTCGGTGTGCTCTCAGCCGGTAGGCACCTACCCACCAAGTATCGCCCAGACCATCATGGCGATGAGCCCGATCACGATGAGAGACACGAGCAAGGGCAGCACCAACAACGGGCTCCGATCACCCTTGCGTACGCCGAGGAACAAGAAGATGGGGGCGCCGAACATCGTCCCGGTAGTGAACGGGAAGAAGAGCAAGACCGCGCAAAGCACTGCGACGCGTCCTTCAACAGTGGTCGGCAGAACCGAGTGACCCCGCAGTGTCCAGCGGGGGGTCTCATCCGGCCGAGATGGCAGGGACGTGATCAGCCGGGCGCCGCCGATCAGCGCCACGAGCCCAACGACCAGCGAGGCCAAGCCGATGGGGAAGAGGGCGGAGGGCGTCGCAACCCCAAACCGGACATCGGCCGAAACCCCGGGCGAGCCGTCTGCGTTCATGATCACCAGAGCCCACTCCCCGCTCTCGATCGTCCAGTCGAGGGTCTGTTTTTCGCTGCCAGTCACCGACGCCACCCAGAAATCCTTGGTCCCTGGAGCGGCGGGTTCGGTGGTGCCCTCGTTCCTCGTGTACACGACTTCGGTGATGTCGTCCTGCGCGGAGTCCCATTCGGTGATCTCATCGTGGGCGACGCCGTCGAGGTAACCGGCAACCGCATCGGCGGAAGCGATACCCATGAAGAGCGTCTCGGACCCCTCCGCAACACCCTCCACGCGGACATCATCGGGAGGCGAGATGAACTCGGGCATGGTGTTCCAACGCAGCAGCTCGACGTCGTCGGTGACCACTGCACGGGACGAAACCTCCATCGTCAACGGATCGGTCAAGTTGTGCTCGCGCAAAGGCGGAGAGTGGAGCAACGATGCGAGACCGAAGTTGTAGACGAGGACCAGCCCTACCAACACCAGCCCGGTTCCAAGCCCGAACACCTTGGTCCTTCGTGTCACCGCAACCACCGTTTCCCTCGTCACCGACCGGGAAGTCGGATGTCTCTACCCTCTTCTTTTCACCTCTGCGTGGCCGCGCCCAGGGTCGAACGACCTGCTCTTCTTCGAGAGTCCGTGCTTGGGCCGGAGCCCCCTCCGCTCGTGGTCCGGACCACGGTCGGGAAGCAGGGGAAGGGTGGCGCCGTAGTCAGCGCCTTCGGCCGCCACACTCTGGCCCTTTCGTGGCGTCACAAAATCCTTGGCCGCGGGCCGATCTGGGACGAGAGGTGCCGCTGACCGCTCGATATCGTCTCGTACTACATCCCGAACGCGGGCCCGCCCGACGGTACGAGAACGTGTGGTTCGGTCCTCCGATGTGTGGATGCATTGGGGTCGAGCGGGAGGCGTAGAGAAGGAGGCGCAACGCTTCCCGCCCAAACGGCCTGCCGAATCGGGCTGTTGTCGAAGGGTTTTCGCGAGTGAGGTCCCGATTGTGAACTATTCTCGTCAGCTAGTTGGGGAGAAATTACATCCCGCTTCATCACCGAACTTGGAGGAACAATGACGAGCTTCAATCGCAACGTTATTACAACTGCAGACGCCAAGAGGTTCCGGGACGC
>JAHRVJ010000217.1 GCA_019090765.1 Ilumatobacteraceae bacterium | reverse complement strand
GTAAGCCGATCGCGATGGATGAGGGTTTACGTTTCGCTATTCGTGAGGGCGGTCGCACAGTCGGCGCCGGCCGCGTCACCAAAATCCTTAAATAGGAGTCAGGAACCAAAATGGCTAAGAGCGACAAGCGGGTCAAAGTGACCCTCGAATGCACCGAGTGCAAGCGACGCAACTACATCACGATGAAGTCGAAGGTCAACGATCGTGAGCGTCTGGAGATGAAAAAGTACTGCTCCAACGAGCGCCAACATACGCTTCATAAGGAGACTCGGTAAGTAACGGGGGCAGCGCCCGCGTCCGTTAACGACGCGGGTCACCCTCGTGGGAAGCGCTGGTACCCTTCACCGGGAACTCGGCATCTCCACCCGAGGGCAGTAGCTCAGCTGGAAGAGCACCGGTCTCCAAAACCGACGGTCGGGGGTTCGATCCCCTCCTGCCCTGCCCACCACCGAATGAGATAACCATGTCAATGGACGATCTGAACCGCGAGCAGAAGCGACAACTGCGCAAAATGGGTGCCCTCGATGAGCAGGGCAAGGCGACACGCGCCCCTCGTCAGGCACCCAAGAAGAAGACTGACCGAGTTGGCCCTCGTCAGTACTTGCGCGAGGTTCGCGAAGAGATGCGCAAGGTGGCCTGGCCGAGCCAGCCCGAAGTCCAGCGTTACTCGATCATCGTCATCATCACCGTCGTGGTCTACACGGCGCTGGTTGGTGGGCTCGACTACTTCTTCGGACAGTGGTCGTCGTGGTTCTACTCCTCGAACTGATCGCCATTGACTGATTTCACATTGTGCTGCGACAATTACTGATGACCCGACTGACGAGATGACAAACGACGACATGAGCAATACCGATCCAACTGAGACACCGCAGGCCGAAGCGCCCGAAGCTGACGCGTCTGAAGCCGCGCCGTCAGCCAACCCACTCGACCTGTTGCCAACTGGCGATACCGATGTATTGGCCGAGGCCGCGCAAGTAGGCAACGAAGAAGCTGTCGCTGAAGAAGCTGTCGCTGAAGAAGCTGACGCTGAAGAAGAAGTAGTTGCTGAAGAAGCCGCTGCCGACGACGCCGAAGCCGCTGACGAGACTGAAGCTGCCGAGGAGACCGAGGCGGAGCCAGTCGAGGAAGTCGTCACCGACGACCCCACTCGGCGTCCGGGTCAGTGGTATGTCGTCCACACGCAGTCGGGCTACGAGAAGAAGGTCACTGCCAACCTTGAGGCTCGCATCCAGTCGATGAACATGGAAGACAAGATCTACGAGATCGTCACTCCGATGGAAGAAGTCGACGAGTTCAAGAACGGCAAGAAGCAGACCGTGCAACGCAAGGTCTTCCCCGGCTACCTCCTCGTTCGTTGTCAGATGGATGACGAGTCCTGGTACTGCGTACGCAACACCCCGGGAATCACCGGATTCGTCGGGCAGAGTCGCCACGGCCAAAAGCCCACGCCGCTGTCACGCCGTGAAGTCAAGACCTTCTTGACCCCCAAGACCGACGGTGCCGCTGCTACCCCAAGGCGCAAGGCCAAGCTCGATTACGAAGAGGGCGAGAGCGTACGCGTGAAGGAAGGCCCATTCGCCGACTTCACCGGCGAGATTGCCGAAATCAATGCCGACCATTTGAAGTTGAAGGTGTTGGTCAACATTTTCGGCCGCGAGACCCTGGTGGAGATGGACTTCAGCCAGGTCGCCAAACTCTGATTCGCCTTGAGCGACGGACTTACCTAGAAAGAACATCACCATGGCGAAGAAAAAAGTACTAACAGTTGTCAAGATTCAGATTGAGGCCGGCAAAGCCAGTCCGGCACCCCCCGTGGGTACCGCGCTTGGCCCACACGGCATCGCGATCATGGACTTCGTTAAGGCGTACAACGCCAAAACTGAGGCCCAGGCTGGCACCGTGGTGCCAACCGAGATCACGATTTATGAAGATCGCACCTTCGACTTCATTCTCAAGACACCGCCGACCGCGGTGCTCGTGCGTGAAAAGGCTGGACTCGCAAAGGCTTCGGACAATCCAGGTTCTGAAATTGCCGGGTCAATCACCGAGGCCGACCTCGAAGAGATCGCCAAGATCAAGATGCCCGACCTGAACGCCTACGACATGGAAGCTGCGAAGCTCCAGGTTCGCGGCACCGCGCGTTCGATGGGCATCACCGTTAACTGATTCTGTAGCGCTGGCGAGTTATCGCTGGCGACTTTTACATACACTCACCAATTCGTATAACTGCCTCGACCGGGATCACCTCGCTCGGCGGGCCAACACACTGAGGGAGACATTCATGTCCGGTAAGAAATTCAGCGATTCACTAAAAAAGTATGACCGCGAAAATATGTACGATCCGGCCGAGGCCGTAGCGCTCGCGAAGTCGATGGCGACAGCCAAGTTCGACGAGAGCATCGATGCGTCGATCCGGCTCGGAGTAGACCCGCGTAAGTCTGACCAGATGGTGCGCGGCACGGTTGCGCTGCCAGCAGGAACAGGCAAAGACATTCGCGTGGCAGTATTCGCTACTGGTGAAGCAGCCGATGCTGCTCGGGCCGCTGGCGCCGACATTGTCGGCGCCGATGAACTCGCCGCTGAAGTTGAAGGCGGCAAGATGGACTTCGATCTCGTCATCGCGGCCCCCGACATGATGCCCGTCGTTGGTCGTCTCGGCCGAGTGCTCGGACCACGGGGCCTGATGCCTAACCCCAAGACTGGCACCGTTACCCCAGACGTCGGTAAAGCCGTTGAAGAGTTCAAGGGCGGCAAGGTCGAGTACCGCACTGATCGCTACGGCAACGTGCACGTGCAGATTGGCCGTGCCAGCTTCGAGCCGGCCGCACTCGAGGAGAACTTCCGCGCCGTGATCGACGAGATCCAGCGCGCCAAGCCCGCATCGGCAAAGGGCCGCTACATCAAGAAGATCACCGTGTCGTCAACAATGGGCCCCGGCGTTCACGTCGACACGAACCGCCTAAAAGCCGAGTAGAGTTAATTCTTCAAATATCCGGTCGCTCGCCAAAGACCGTTGGTCGACATTGTTTGATGTGGGTAATGGAGCCGTTCGTGGTTCCGCCAACCGAGGTGCATATCGCCGAAGAACCAGCAATCTTGCTCAGGCAAGTCGGCTGTGCTCCTCGTCGGTGTTCGCATCAAATGCGAGCACCACGAGTTGAGCGAGAGGAGGTATGTACATATGACAACGGAATCAACACCGCGACCCGACAAGGTCGCAATCGTCGAGGAGATCACTGCCAAGCTGAACGACAGCGTGGCAGTATTCGTCTCGGAGTACCGCGGAATGACAGTCGGCCAACTCGCCGATCTGCGTTCACCGCTGCGTGAGGCTGGCGCCGAACACAAGGTTTACAAGAACACCCTTGCCCGTCTCGCAGTTGAAAAGTCTGGACTCGAAGGCCTATCTGAGCATCTGCTCGGACCAACAGCGCTGACGTTCGTCACCGGCGATTCGGTGGGGGCGGCTAAGGCGTTGGTCGATCAGGCCAAGACCAACCCGCTACTCGTTATCAAGGGCGGAAGCTTGGGCGATAGCCCAATGACCGCTGATGATGTCAGGGCTCTTGCCAGCCTTCCGTCGCGTGAAGAACTGCTGGCCAGACTGGCTGGCGCGTTTCAGGCTCCCCTGGTCAAGACCGCTGGTCTGCTCCAGGCGCTTCCCCGAAACTTCGCGTACGGGCTGTCGGCACTCATCGAGAAGCAAGACGCAGCATAAATTCGGCTCGATTGCAGCCTGAACAAATCAAATCTAAGAACTGAAACTAAGAACCGAAAGAGGAAACAACAATGGCAACTAAGGACGAGATTCTCGACGCCATCAGCAGCATGACCGTTATTGAGCTCAAGGAATTGCTCGATGCGTTCGAAGAGAAATTTGACGTAACAGCTGCGGCCCCGGCCGCAGTGGCAGTCGCTGCACCCGCAGCGGGCGGCGGAGACGCCGGTGGCGGCGACGAGCAGACAGAGTTTGATGTCATTCTCGCTGGTGCTGGAGCCCAGAAGATCCAGGTCGTCAAGGCCGTCAAGGACCTGCTCGGAGTCGGCCTCAAGGACGCTAAGGACCTGGTAGATGCCGCTCCTAAGCCGATCCTGGAGAAGGTCGACAAGGCCGAGGCCGATGCCGCCAAGGCGAAGCTTGAAGACGTCGGAGCTGACGTCGAAGTTAAGTGATTGCTGCCCCATTAGGGGCAAGGCAAAGCACTATTTGAAGTGTTCAAGGACCCGGTGGCTTGCCACCGGGTCCTTGTCATTTTCGTGTAGATGCTCGCGGGGTGCTTGACATCTGTCACTCGATTCTTTACCTTGACCGGCAATTCAGTCGCTCCGCTGAGAAGTGCGAGCTCTATCGCTCGACGAATCGTCGTCGATAGTGGTTGATGTTGCTCGCCCTATGGGGCTAGGCTTGTACGTTGCCGTGCGTCCACTGTTCTCCACTCGCAATATCTGTGTGGTGCAGCGCGCTCGGCAACATGCCGCAGCTTTCTGCGGTATCCGACATCGATTTTCTGGAGAGTGATCCGTGGCGACTCGTCCCGTATCCCGTGAACGCTATTCGTTCGGCAACCTTAGGGAGCCGCTAGAACTCCCCGACTTGATCGCGGTCCAGCGAGAGAGCTTTAAGTGGTTTCTCGATGAGGGGCTCGCGAACACGTTCCGCGACATCAGCCCGATCAAGGACTTCTCCGAGTCTTTGCAGCTTGAGCTTGAGTTCGACCCGTTCGACGAAGATCTGCGCCCACCACCGAAGTTCACGGTGGAGGAGTGCAAGGAAAAGGACATGACCTACAGTGCGCCCGTATTCGTGCGCGCCCGGTTCATGAACCGCAACACCGGCGAGATCAAAGAGCAGACCGTGTTCATGGGGGACTTCCCCATCATGACCGACAAGGGCACGTTCATCGTCAATGGCACTGAGCGCGTCGTGGTCAGCCAGCTCGTGCGTAGCCCCGGCGTCATCTTCGAGCCGGGCGAGCGTTTCCGCCTCCGTAACCTCACCAAGCACCAGCTCGTCAAGGGCACCATTCACCCATACCGCGGTGAGTGGATGGAGTTCGATGTCGAGCACAAGCCCGGCAAAGACGTCACCGCTGGCACCCGCGTGGCTCGCAAGCGTCGCCTCGGCATCTTCACGATGTTGCGCGCGCTCGGTTATGACGAGGAGAACGCCCCTGGCTTCCTCGACCGGTTCGTTGCTCACTTCGACTTCCTCGAAGGTCAGTGGGACAAAGAACGCGATACCGCACCGACTCAAGACGAAGCACTCGTTGAGATCTACAAGCGTGCCCGCCCAGGCGAGCCGCCAACCGTCGAGTCCGCCAAGGCTTACTTCCGTAACGCTTTCTTTGAGAGCCGTCGCTACGACCTCAGCCGGGTCGGGCGCTACAAGCTCAACCGCAAGCTCGGTGACGAAGTCGCCGGCCTCGGAGCGCTATTCGGCCTCGAAGGTGCGGTTAACTCCGAGGGCGAGCCGCTGCTCGATTATCCCGAAGAAGATCAGAACGTACTCAGCCGTTGTGAAGTGCTCGCCTCGATCAGCTACATGCTGCACCTCGTTAAGCAGGAGCCCGGTTACCGGCTCGACGATCAGGACCACTTTGCGAACCGCCGTATCCGTTCGGTCGGTGAGCTGATTCAGAACCAGGTCCGTATCGGTCTCAGCCGTATGGAGCGGGTCGTGCGCGAACGCATGACTACCCAAGACGTCGAGGCGATTACGCCTCAGACGCTGATCAACATCCGTCCGGTTGTAGCTGCGATCAAGGAGTTCTTCGGAACTTCGCAGCTGTCACAGTTCATGGACCAGGTAAACCCGTTGTCGGGTCTTACCCACCGTCGTCGCTTGTCGGCTCTCGGGCCGGGCGGTCTGTCACGTGAACGTGCCGGCTTCGAAGTCCGCGACGTTCACTTCAGCCACTACGGCCGAATGTGTCCGATCGAAACTCCAGAAGGCCCCAACATTGGCCTGATTGGTGGTTTGTCGACCTATGCCCGGGTTAATGAATACGGGTTCATCGAGACTCCCTACCGTCAGGTTGTCGAAGGCAAGGTCACCGGCAAGATCGTCTACATGGCCGCCGACGAAGAGGAAAACTACGTTGTTGCCCAGGCCAACACGCCGCTAAGCGACGATGGCACCATCCGCGATGAACGCATTCTCGTGCGCCGATCGCCGCAGGCCGCCAGCCTCGAAGACCTTCGCAAAATGCTCGAAGCCGAGAGCTTCTTCGGTGCGACCACCGACATTGGTTACGTGCCGCCTGTCGAGGTTGACTTCATCGACGTTTCGCCCAAGCAGATCGTGTCGGTCGCAACTGCGCTGATTCCGTTCCTTGAGCACGACGATGCCAACCGTGCGCTGATGGGCGCCAACATGCAGCGCCAGGCCGTTCCGCTGGTCCGTGCCGAGGCGCCATACATCGGCACCGGCATCGAAAACCGCGCTGCTCGCGACGCCGCCGACCTCGTCCAGGCCGTCGACGATGGTGTGGTCAGCGATGTGTCGGGTGACTCGATCACCGTGCAGTACAAGAACGATGGCAAGAAGGTTTACCGCCTGTCGAAGTTTCGTCGTTCAAATCAAGACACCTGCATCAACCAGCAGCCCCGTGTTGTTGAAGGCGACAAGTTTAAGAAGGGCTCAATCCTCGCTGACGGGCCATCAACTGACCACGGCGAATTGGCTCTCGGCAAGAACTTGCTGGTCGCCTTCCTGCCTTGGGAGGGTTACAACTTCGAAGACGCGATCATCCTCTCCGAGCGTTTGGTGAAAGACGACGTACTCACGTCGATCCACATCAAGGAGCACGAAGTTGATGCTCGCGATACCAAGCTTGGGCCCGAAGAAATCTCTCGCGATATTCCTAACCTGTCCGACGAGATTCTCGCCGATCTCGACGACCGCGGCATCATCCGTGTCGGCGCCGAAGTTGGGCCGGGCGATGTGCTTGTTGGCAAGGTCACGCCGAAGGGCGAAACCGAGCTGACACCTGAAGAACGCCTCCTACGGGCAATCTTCGGTGAGAAGGCCCGCGAGGTTCGCGACACGTCACTGAAGGTGCCTCACGGTGAGGTCGGCAAGGTCATCGACGTCAAGGTGTTCAACCGTGACGACGGCGACGAGCTACCCCCAGGCGTCAATCAGTTGGTGCGTGTTTATGTCGCCCAGAAGCGCAAGATCAGCGTTGGCGACAAGCTCGCTGGTCGCCACGGCAACAAGGGTGTCATCTCCAAGATCCTTCCGATCGAAGACATGCCCTACACCGCCGACGGTCAGCCCGTTGACATCATTCTCAACCCGCTTGGTGTGCCTAGCCGTATGAACGTCGGCCAGGTACTCGAAGCTCACCTCGGCTACTGCGCCCGCTGGGGTTGGACCAACCCTGACGGCACTCAGATCGGCGACGATCCGGTGAGCGGTACCGAAGCAAAGACTCGGCCGAACACCAAGCCGGCAACCTTTGTGGCCACGCCGGTGTTTGACGGTGCGAACTGGGATGAGAAAGAGAAGTCTCTCGCTCACCCCACCATCCAGGACATCCTGGCCTCGCTCAACCCTGAGGCGGCCAACGGTGAGCGACTGGTGGGCACCAACGGCAAGCTTGACCTCTTCAACGGCCAGACCGGCGAGAAGTACGACAACCAAATCACTTGCGGTTACATGTACATCTTGAAGTTGGCTCACCTTGTCGACGACAAGATCCACGCTCGTTCAACTGGTCCGTACTCGATGATCACCCAGCAGCCCCTCGGCGGTAAAGCGCAGTTCGGTGGCCAGCGATTCGGTGAGATGGAAGTGTGGGCCCTTGAGGCGTACGGCGCGGCCTACTGCCTCCAGGAACTGCTGACCATCAAGTCTGATGACGTGCTCGGCCGAGTCCGGGTATACGAGGCAATCGTGAAGGGCGACAACATCCCTGAACCGGGTGTGCCCGAAAGCTTCAAGGTGCTGATGAAGGAGATGCAGGCACTCTGCATCAACGTCGAGGTGCTTACCGAAGACGGACACGAAATCGAGATGCGCGACCTCGACGACGAGGTCTCCCGCGCTGCCGAAGAACTCGGCATCGACATTTCCCGCCCTGAGCGCGGAACCGACGAAGACGACGCCCGACGCGAGCGCGAAAAGCGCGAGCGGGCCAGCTACTGAACCGAACAGATCGAACGAAAGAGAACCCCACATGCTTGACGTCAACATGTTCGACCAGCTGAAGATCCGGTTGGCCACCGCGGACCAGATCCGTACGTGGTCGCACGGCGAGGTGAAGAAGCCCGAAACGATCAACTACCGCACCTTGCGTCCTGAGAAGGAGGGCTTGTTCTGCGAGAAGATCTTCGGCCCGACCCGCGACTGGGAGTGCTACTGCGGCAAGTACAAGCGCGTCCGGTTTAAGGGAATTATCTGCGAGCGTTGTGGCGTTGAAGTCACCCGGTCAAAGGTTCGCCGCGACCGGATGGGTCATATCGAGTTGGCTGCACCCGCCGTACATATTTGGTACCTGCGCGGTACTCGTTCTTGGCTTGCTTACCTCCTTGCTGGCATTGAGCCGAAGGAAGAGCTCAAGGCGAAGATGCTCGAAAAGGTCATCTACTTCGCAGCTCACCTCGTCAGCTGGGTTGACGAAGATGCCCGTCACGAGGCCATCCCGAACCTCGAAGCGGAGTATCTCGAAGAGCGCGACGCTGTCCAAAAGGAACTTGAGCTCGCCGTCGATCAGCGGTTCAAAGAACTCGAAGAGACTGCCGCTGCTGCCGAGAAGGAAAAGGCCAAGCCAGCCGATCTCAAGAAGCTCCAGAAGGAAGCCGACAAGGAGATCGAAGGCATTCGTGAGCGTTACGAGATCGAGCTTGATCTCATCTCCCGTACCTGGGACGAATTCAAGACGCTGCATGCCCGCAAGATCATCGAAGACGAGATGCTGTGGCGCGAAATGCGCGACAAGTACGGCGAGTACTTCGAGGGCGGAACCGGTGCCGAGGCGATCAAGTCGC
>JAHRVJ010000216.1 GCA_019090765.1 Ilumatobacteraceae bacterium | reverse complement strand
ATTTCGGCGCCGCTGCCAATGTGCGCGACCGTTCTGCCGATGGTCCAGTCAGAGCAGGCTGAAGGCGACTCAAGACCTTCTTTTCCGACTTGGTCGAGCACGCGCGCGAGGCGCTCATGCGACTCGACGAGTTGAGCAATCACCGTTGAATCAGAAACCATTTCCACCATTGCCAACCTCCGGGCTGATCGTCGTTGTTGTAGAGCAGATACTTAAAGATTGGGTGTTCAGTGGCCAGCAGGTGGCAGCACGTTGACCGCTTCGGGAGTGAGCACAACTTTGATCCGCAGGTCGTCGGGCCCATCGAAGGAGTCCATGTCGAACCCAAACTGCTTGCCGAACTCTTGACTCCAGACCTTGCCGGGGTCGCTGAACAGTGCTGCCTTCGCACGTACTTCGATGGTCCGCATCGGTGTCTCGGGGTCGGCGCGGAACACAGTGACCCGCGGGTTCTTCTGGATGTTCTTCAACTTCTGCCGCGATGAGTTGAGGGAAAATTCGATGGTTCCGTCATCAGCGAGACGAGACACGATCGCTGTCACCTGAGGCTGCGAATCTGGGCCAAGCGTGGCGAGCACGACTTCTCCGGTGAGTAGGTCACGGTGCGAATCAGGGATCATTGTCATACTAGTTCCTCTTCTATAGGTCACGTATGTTTCGTGTGGTCAGTTACTGATCGTACCTTTAAGCCGACTAGGATGCACAATGGATCAACTCGCAGGAGGACCCATGCCCGGCCAAACCACTATCGCCGACACGTCAGCCACACCAATTGCGCCCGAGGATTGTCCTGTGCGCGACGTTCTCAACCGCATCGGCGACAAGTGGTCGGTACTTGTACTCAATCTGTTGGGCGATGGGTCTCGCCGCTTCACCGAGCTACGCAACGACATCGACGGGATCAGCCAGCGAATGCTCACCGTCACGCTGCGCGGCCTCGAACGAGATGGGCTACTGACCCGCACGGTGCATCCGGTAGTTCCGCCGCGGGTCGACTACGAGCTCACCGAACTTGGGCGGAGCCTGTCAGAGACCATCAGCAGTCTCGTCGCATGGGCGGAAGAAAATCGCCCGCTGATCGATCGTTCGCGAACCGTCTACGAC
Source organism: Ilumatobacteraceae bacterium (assembly GCA_019090765.1). Classification (GTDB taxonomy): domain Bacteria; phylum Actinomycetota; class Acidimicrobiia; order Acidimicrobiales; family Ilumatobacteraceae; genus Sva-07. Next base: position 10,942 of record JAHRVJ010000216.1, on the reverse strand, counting down.
CAATCGGCGCTCGAGTCAGCCAGCTGACAATTCCGCTCAGGTCGCTGCCGGAAGCCATGATAGAAAGAATATGAAACTAGGACTTGACGACAGAGTCGCAATCGTGTGCGGCGCCAGCCAAGGCATGGGGCGGGCAGTAGCCAAAGGACTCGCAGCAGAAGGCACCAAGCTGGTGATCTGTGCCCGCAGCGAAGAGAACCTCGCCGCCGCGGAAACCGAAATTGCGAGTGCGACCGGCACCGACCAGATCCTCAAAGTCGCCGCCGACCTGAACGACCCCGCTTCGGCCCCACGCATTGTTGCTGCCGCGATGGACCGTTGGAATCGGGTCGACATCCTGGTCAACAACACTGGCGGGCCACCTGGGGGAGACCCCCTTTCGTTCACCGACGATCAATGGTTGGCAGCGATCGAACAGAACTTCCTGAACGTGGTTCGTATGAGTCGCGAGGTTGTACCTCACATGCGTGAAGCCGGATGGGGAAGAATCGTCAATATTCTGGCGCTGTCGGTGCGCCAAGTGGAAGACAATTTGAGTCTCTCTTCGGCCACCCGCATGGCGGTCGTCGCCTTCGTCAAGAGCCTTTCCGATTCCGTCGCCGCGGACGGCATCACGGTCAACAATGTGCTGCCAGGCTCTGTGGCTACCGATCGGTTACACGTCGTAAACAAGATGCAAGCCGACTCCCGTGGGGTCGACGCCGACGATGCGATGGCCGAGCGTGTGGCCCGGGTGCCTGCTGGTCGCCTTGGCCGCCCCGAAGAGATGGCCGATCTGATCTGCTTCCTTGCCTCTGAGCGCGCCGGATTCCTGACCGCCCTCAATCTTCCAGTCGACGGCGGTCAGCTACGAGCGATCATCTAGATCGCATCGTCGAACGCCTGGGGGCACAAGACCTGATGATTAAATCAGAACTCGACATTGAAGCAATCGCGATTGATTTCGAGCGCAGCGAAGAAGCTGGCGTGCCCTACCCACCGGCATGGTTCGACCGTCTCAGCATGGACGATGCCTCACTCGTGCAGCTCGCCCTGCTGGAGCGCAAAAAGCAACGGGGCGAGGTGCATGCCGGCTGGAAGGTCGGGCTCACTGCCGAGGCCATCCAGCAACAATTCAACGTCCATGAGCCGCTGTTCGGCTACCTACTCAGTCGCGGCCTAATCCATAGCGGCACACAACTGGCGCACACCTCGCTAGTCGGCCCAGGGATCGAGAACGAGATCTGTATGCGCCTGGGTAGCGACCTTGTCGGGAGCGAAGTGACAGCCGCTGAAGCCGCTGAAGCAATCGTCGAGATCCACCCGGCACTCGAACTGATCGAAACTCGTGGCGACTTTCGCGCTCAGCTCGCGGTGTCGGTTGCCGACAACATCCAACAGAGCGGATTCGTCATCGGCGACGCCTTCGCTGTCACGCCGGACTTCGACCTCCGTCAGGTCACCGCTCGCGTGATGATCAACGACATCGAAGTAGCCAGCGGCAGTGCCGCCGCCGTGCTGGGTAACCCGATCAATTCACTCGTGTGGCTGAGCCGCAAGCTATCCGAGGTCGGGCGGGGTCTCAAGCAGGGCGACTATGTGATGAGCGGATCGCTAACGCGGCAGTTCGAATTACAACCTGGCGACCATGTCCGAACGGAGTTCGATCCGATCGGCGCGGTCGAACTCACCCTGACCTGAAAGGCAACCCGTCCGGTCAGTAGACGATGCCGTCGCCGAGCCCACCAGCGATCGCGATCGACTCACCCGTAATGCTGCCGGCCAAATCGCTGGCGAGGAAAGTGACCATATTGGCGATCTCCTCGGGCCGCACAAGGCGACGAGTCGGGATGTTCTCGCTGATCGCGTCGGCAATCGAGGTGTCGCCACTGGCGAGACCCAAAATCTCTTCCATCCGCTCGGTACGGGTCAGGCCCGGGTGAATCACGTTGACCGTGATTCCCGACGGTCCGAGTGAATCGGCAGCTGCCTTGGAAAAGATCGACACAGCACCGTTACGTACCCCCGCTGAGATGTTCCCGCCCATCCGAGCTGAGAGCCCAGCCATGCTGATGACTCTGCCCCAACCACCTTCGGCCATCAACGGCGCCGCTGTTTGCGTTGCTGCCACATAGCCAACGAGCTTCTCCTCGAAATCCACCAACATCCGTTCGGCGGTGACATCGGCGAATCCTTCGGGGATCCCCCCAGACACGCGCGCGGCGTTGTTTACCAAAATATCGAGACCGCCCATCAAGCCAGCGGCCTCGGTAACCGCTTCGCTGACCTGTTCAGGGTGACTCAGGTCGGCTACCAACGTACGAACCACACCGCCAGTGGCATCGGAAATCTTGGCCGCCGCGGTGTTCAGGGACTCTTCTGTTCGAGCGCAGATCGTGCACTCAACACCTTCCTTCGACAAAGCAAGCGCGGTCGCGAATCCGATACCCCGGCTACCGCCGGTTACGAGCGCTCGGCGCCCCTCTAGTCCTAAGTCCATCAGTGCTCCACAAAAATCTCGTCGTCGGATACTTCAACTACATAAGTCTTGAGCGGCTCCGTGCCCGGTGGCATCAGTAGAGCGCCGGTCTTGACATCGAACTTGGCCATGTGCCAGCCACATTCGACAACACACCCATCAAGATAGCCGTCCTCAGTAAGTGAGGAGACCATATGGGTACAAACATCGCTGGTCGCAAAGAACTCACCCTCAACGTTGTACACAGCGATCGGCGGCTCGACCTCAACTCTCACCATCTCACCATCGTCGAGTTCGTCGACTCGACACACTCGTGTCTTCACGTAAGCATTCCTTCCGCCGCGTTAAGGGCCAATTTGGGGGTGAATTAGCGCAAGCTTAGGCGGGCGAGGTACTGGCCATCTCTGTGGCGTCAGCATCGGCGACGCCACCGCGGCTGCCTAGAAGCCCCCGCGCCTTCGAAGAGGCGGGCCGCTTGAGGATTCCAGAGAGTCCGTCCCAGCGAGTGGTCATCAGGTAGATGATGGCCACACCAGCAATGATGTCAGAGGTTGTGGTATTGCCGCTCTGGGTCAGGTCGAGCGCCTTTGGCAACGCGATCAGAACCAGCGAACCAGTCAACGGCCCAAGCAGACTTTCTGTGCCGCCAACAACTGCATAGAGCAGAACCGTCAGTGAGAGTGTGAGACCGAACGTCGCAGGACCCGTAATCGAAATGAGCAGGATCAGCGCCGCTCCACCGAGACCAGCAATTGCGCCAGAGATGGCGAATGCTCCCACTCGAGCACGAACTGGGCTGACACCAAAATGCCGAACCATGTCAGCGTTGGTGCGGATCGCCAGAGTGACGGTGCCCCAGTGGCTGTTACGCAAGCTCCAGAGTACGCCGGCGACGACAATAGTGACCACGCCGATGCCCACGAAGAGGCTTCTCCCCGTGTCGAGATAGCCCGGCGCAAACACTGCCAGCCTCCCCGCAGTGGTGTGGGTCAGCGATGTGAACAACAGCCATGACACAACCACTGATGCGAATGACAACGTGACAACCGCGGTCTGTACAAAGCCCAACCGAAACGTCAGCAGACCCAACAACGTGCCAACGAACGCACCCACGACCACGACCGCCAAGATTGCTACCCCGAATGGAAGCTCGTGATAGATGTAGGCCTCCCCCAGGGTGTAGGCCCCGACCGCCATCAGGCCACCGTGACCCAGGCTGATCTGGCCAGTCCAGCCCGTCAGCGGGACGAATGAGTACGCCACCAAGGTGTAGATGAGAACAGTGACGCCCGTGGTGCCCCAGATGTCGTCGTTGATGATCGCGAGAATCAGAGCCCCCCAACCGAGCACGAGCGCAACGCGCCCGACCAACCAGGCGCGGCTGCCATCTTCTGCCTCCGGCTTCGACCACGCCAGGTTCGACACTTCATCAGGCCACTTCCGGCGCAGCAGAACAAGCGCAACAACCGCGACAAAGATGGCAACTTGGCCTGCCCCGATAGCGCTCCAAGCAACTGTAGTGACATTCTGGATGACGCCAATCGCTATACCACCAAGCGCCGCCAAGCCGAGTGATCGCAGACCGCCGACCAATGAGGCCGTCAGCCCAACGAAGAACAAGAACACGAACTGGCCGGTGAAGAACACCCCGAGGGAGGCAATCAATACACCCGTGAGACCCGCCAATGCCGAAGCAATGGCCCAGTTCAATCGCGCAACGGAACTCCGCGACACTCCAAGCAGTTGGGTGACCGTTTCGTCTTCGGCCATGGCCCGGGTAAGCAGCCCGCGACGTGTGGACTGAAGAAACATCCCCATCCCGCCAACCACCAGCGCGGCAAGTAAGAGGTTGGTGCCTTGTTGCCAGGACACGCGTGTACCGATGAAGTCAAAACCGCCACGGGGCATCAAACTGATCGCCGCACGCGGCTCTTGACCGTAGATGCGCACGGCCACTGCCAACATGACCATCAACAACCCGAAGGTCATGATCGCCTTCTTCACCGGCGTCGCACGTTCTGCGAATCTGAAAACAAGAACCTCTGACACCAGACCCATCAAGGTGACCACGGCAATCGCCGCAAGTGCCGCGAGGACAACCGGCCACTCCCGCTCGAACGTCAACGACGCGTAAATATTGGCGCCCCACAGAACAAGACCTGCGTGAGCAAAGTTGAGCACACGGGTGACATTGAAGACATGGGTGATCCCGACCGCCATCAGGGCATAGGTTCCGCCCACCGCGGCTCCACTTACGATGGCTGCGATATAGAGATCCATCAGTCAGCTTCTTTCGATGTAGTCATCCGACATACGTCGCGACTAGGTCTGTCGTAGCCTCGACGTCCGAACAAGGCCCAGAATGAACAAGTTCACCCTTTTGCAGAACGTAGACCTGATCTGCGGTTTCAACCGCCAACTCCACGTACTGCTCGACCAGCAGAACGCTCAACCCTTCGTCACGGTTGAGTTCAATCAGTTGGTCATATACCGCGCGCACAATGATCGGAGCTAAACCCAAACCGGGTTCGTCAACCAGCAGCAACCGCGGTCGCGTAAGAGTTGCCCGCATCAACACCATCATTTGCTGCTCGCCGCCCGACATGGTCCCCGCGCGCTGATTCATGCGGCTGGAAATAGCAGGAAAATGCTCCAGAACACGATCGATTTCGATCCGGGCCTCGCGCCGGTCAAGGCCATGGCCAAATGCCGCGGCGTTGAGATTCTCCTCAACCGTGAGGCCGCCAAGTACACCACGACCCTCCGGAACGTAAGCAACACCCATGCGCGCCACGCGGCTCACCTGAGATCGAGGCAACGGGTTGCCCTCGAAACTGATTCTTCCGGTTCGCGGTTTCAGCAGGCCGGCGATGCCGCTGAGAGTCGTGCTCTTGCCAGCTCCGTTGCGCCCCAGGAGCGCAACGATCTTGCCTTCCTCGACATCCAGGCTGAGGTCTCGGACGGCTGTGATCGGCCCATAGTTGAAACTGACCTGATCAAGTTCAAGAAGCGCCATTTTCGAACTCCCCCAGATAGACGCTTCGCACCTGTTCATCAGCCAGCACGTCGATTGGCTGCCCCGACGCTAACAAGGCCCCTTGAAACAGAACGTATACATGGTCGCACGCCAACCTCACTACCGCCATGTCATGCTCCACCACCACCACAGACAGCCCGAGGTGGTCGACCAGCGACCTCATCAGCGAAGCGAATTCAAGGCTCTCATCAGGCCCGAGACCGGCTGTTGGTTCGTCGAGCAACATGATCTTGGGTTCCGACGCGAGTGCCCTAGCCACCTCCACCCGACGTCGAATGCCGTAGGGCAGTCGGGAGACAATCTCCTCCCGATATTCGCTGATGCCGACCAACTCAAGTGCCGCGTCGACCTTGACCGCGCGCTCCTTGCGCTCCTTGCGCGATCGGGGTGAACGCACCAGTGAACCAAGCAGGCCAGCAGATTTATCGACTTTGGTCCCGACAGCGACGTTCTCCGCGACCGACAACGGATCCACGAGCAACAGGTTCTGGAACGTTCGCGACATCCCAGTTCGGAACATCGCTTCGGGAGACGCGTTCTTCAAGTCGTTGCCGAAGACACTGAATGATTTTGCTTGGTAAGGGACTGCGCCAGTGACCGCATTCAGAAACGACGTCTTGCCTGATCCGTTCGGACCAACAACACCAGTGATCGATGCCTCGCCGGCAACGAAGTCGAGCGCATCTACTGCCACCAACGCGTCATAGGTGACAGACAACGCACCAACCTCAAGCGCTGGAACCAGCTTGGCTGGTTCCGCGGCAGCAAGGGAGGATTCGCGCGTCGACATCATTTTCCCCGGTCAACGTTGATGGGCGGCGCTCCCGGCTCGCGGCGGCACTTAAGTTGGTCGACCTCAACGCTCATTGATTCGCCCCATTATCGTCTTTACCCTCGCGATCATCCAGTGAGTTCGTCGGCGAACTGGGTGAGGTAACACGGGTCGACACCAAGCCATTCGTTGTCGATGAGGTCAGGTGTATATGGCTCCAGGATCAGGTCGCCGTCTGGGTCAGGGTTTTCGATCCAGTTGCCCCAAATTGTGGCATCGTTACCCGTCTTGCAGTCTGGTGCAGCACTGTGAATGACCCCGGCAATGCCGGTATCCCAGTCTTCGATGTTCCAAGCCCAGTCAAGCGCCGACTCCTGGCTGATTTCACCAGAGTCGACTGCAGCACCTTCGATTGCGTCAATGATGAAACTCCCGCCGACCCAGATGAGCATCGGAATTGTCCCGTTCAGCGCTGCCTCGTCGGCGAAAATCTTCGGAGCGAATTCTTCCATCCCGTCCAGGTAGGCCTGGTGAGCTTCGGTCGGCTCGTCGAAGGTCGGTCGACCGTCGGCCAACCGGTTGGGGCTTCCAGCGACGACGCCGATCATCTGGTCAGGAACAAGGCGAGCGATTGCAATCTGACTTGCGATCGGTCCTCCCTGGCCCATTGAGGGCTGCCAACCAATGGTATCTTCAGCCGCGAGGCAACCGAGGAAGGCGATGCTCTGCCACTCCCAGTAGTCGACCTCAGCTTCTTGGTACTTCAGTACCAGCGCCGAACAATCAGCGGGCGGAGGGTCGAAGATGACTTCTTCAGCGCCCAGCTGCATCCAGTAGTCCTCAACGAAGTCGTTGAGCGGCTCGTTGATCGGGTCGTATAGGACTGCCACTGTCTTCGGTGCGAGGCCACCGTATTCGACGACGCTAAAAGCGGTTTGCGCAGTCCACGCCGGCGTCAGCGACCCCAGCGGGAGAATCGTCGGGTAGGCCGAGGAGAACGATTCGATCGGGCCTGCAAACGCAAAGGTAGGAATGTCATTCGCCTGGATGTACTCCAGCGGCGCATTCGTCCCGAGCGTGTAGATCGCGAAGACTTTGTCACGCTCCCAGAGTTGACGGAAGTTCTCAAGGGCCTGAGTTGGGTCGGCCTTGTCATCGAGAATGATCGTCTCGATCTGCCGGCCGTTGGCTCCCCCCTCAGCATTGGCGACCTCGAATCGAGCCGTCAGTGCGGCTTCGAGCTCGGCTGAGACGGGCCCAAAGGGACCACTCTTGTCGATGCTCACACCAATCAACACGCGCTCGTCGTCAATTCCTTGTCCGCTAGCTGGCACAGGACCCGTTGGAGCCGGGTCTGTGTCAACAGGTTCCAGAGTCGTCCCCTCAGTCGATCCAGGATCAGACGAGGCTGGCTCGCTTGATGCAGGCTCAGACGAAGCTGTTTCGGATGAAGCCGACTCAGTCGACGCCGGCTTAGATTCGCCGCTTTCGTCGGAGTCACTGCTGCATGCCGCAGCGGCAAGCGCAAAGACTCCGACGAGAGCGACCAAACCAGCCACTCCCCGTTTACGAGTTCCGGTTAACACGCGATTTCCCCCCATTAGTTGTTGACCAATCGACTTCAATATGTGGAGCATTGGCCTTTGGCCAGTGCTCAGGATCCCCTGTGATCAGCCGACGACTTCGTCAGCCAGTGCTGTGAGATAACACTTGTCGAGACCCAGCCAGCTGTTGTCGATCAGGTCCGGAACGATTGGGTCAACGACGAAGTCACCGTTGCCATCGTCGACCCAGTAGCCCCAGATCGAGGCGTCGTTACCAGTCTTACAATCTGGAGACACGCTGTGGATGACGCCCGCAAGACCAGTGTCCCAGTCGTCGATCGCCCATGCCCATTCGAGTGCGGCCTCTTGGCTGATTTCACCTTCGGCAGCAATTGTCTCGACATCTTCGACGATGAAGTTGCCAGCGACCCATGCCAGCACGGTCATCGCGTCGTTCAGCGCAGGGGTGTCAGCGAAGAGATCGGGGGCATATTCAGCCATCCCATCGAGGTATGCCTGGTGGGCCTCGGTCGGCTCGTCATAGGTCGGACGACCGTCAGCCAGCCTGTTGGGGCTGCCAGCGACTCCACCAAACATCGGATCCCCAACTACTCGGGTGATTGCGAGCGTGCTCGCAATGGCTCCTCCTTGGCCCATCGGCGGTTCCCAGCCGAGGGTCTGTTCGGCAATTACACAGCCGATGAAACCGAAGTCCTGGAAGTCCCAATAGTCGACGCCAGCATCCTGGTACTTCAACACCAGCGCTGAGCAGTCCGCGGGCGGCGGGTCGAAGATGACTTCCTCGACACCAAGTTCCGTCCAGTAGTTCTCGATGAACGGGTTCAAGGCCTCGAGTTCGGGGTTGTAGAGAACAGCTACCTTCTTCGGTGCAATGTCGCCATAGGTCACCATGCTGTAGGCGGTTTGAGCTCCCCAAGTAGGCGTGAGCGAGCCGAGAGGGAGAATGGTCGGATAGCTCGAAGAAAATGCTTCCGCCGTGCCGCCCAGAACGAATGTCGGGATCTGTTGTTGGTCGATGTACTCAAGCGGAGCGCCGCCGCCCAAGGTGTACATCGCAAACACCTTTTCTTTCTCCCAAAGCTCACGGAAGTTCGAAAGCGCCTGCGTGGGATCGCCCTTATCGTCGAGCACGATCATTTCGATCTGCCGACCTGCGATACCGCCGTCATCATTGGCAACCGCGAAGCGCGCTTCGAGAGCCTTGATGATGTCCTTCGATATTGGGGCGGCGGTGCCACTCTGGTCGATGCTCATGCCGATCAGCAGTCGATCATCATCGACACCTTGGCCACTGACCACCACATCTTCTGGAGCGACCGATTCAGTAGGCGCCTCGGTGCCGTCGGGTGCGTCCGTTCCGTCGGGTGCATCCGTCCCGTCGGGTGCGTCGGTGCCGTCAGGCGCTTCGGTAACCGGTGCAGAGTCGTCGACAACGGCCTCCGTCGACGGTGGATCTGTCGTGGAAGAATCGTCGTCGTCACTGCTACATGCCGCGCCGATCAGCGCGAATACAGCCGCGGAGGCGGCAATCTTGCGTAGTTTCATCGTTGTCCCCATCTTGAAATTGACTCCCCTAGCCGCAGGACGGGCTTAGCCCGCCTCCGAATTCAACCCAGATCGGGTCGAGAACTGAATACCAACGAACTGTACACCGACCCCACCCTCTGCCCAAAACCGACTGGACGCGCCATGGGCTGACCGTTCCGAAACGGGTCACAGGTACGGCGGCCGCTCTGGGTCTAGGTGGCTTGTGCTGCCAACGATCTCCTCGATGCTGGTCAAGTCATCGTCGCTGAGATCCCACGAAGATGCCGCCACATTCTGAGCGAGCTGCTCGGTGTTGGACACCCCAGCAATGACTGAGCCGACCAGTTTGTTGGACAACAGCCAAGCAATAGCCAGCTCATTGATGCCTCGATTGTGGTCGCGCGCGAACGATTCCAGCGACTCAATTCGGTCATAGTTGGCAGCGGTGCTCACGGCGCCGATGATCGGACTACCCGCCGCGCCCCGCGAGCCCTCGGGCGCAGGTTCACCACGTTTGTACTTGCCGGTGAGGAACCCTCCCGCCAGGGGATGGTAAGGAAGGATGCTCAGCCTGTACTCCCTACAGAACGGGGCAACCTCTGCTTCTACCGAACGGGCCAGCAGGTTGTAGTAGTTCTGGGTTGTTGCAAAGCCCGGCACCCCCAGCTCCTTGGCTACAAACTCGGCTTCGGCGAGTCGCCAGCCAGCGTAGTTGCAGGCACCCAACGCCCGCACCTTGCCCTGCCCAACGAGCGCAGCTAGCGCTGCCATCAGGTCAGCAGCAGGCACATCCGGGTTGGGAAAGTGCACTTGCAACAGGTCGATACGGTCTGTATTGAGCTTGCGCAGGCTTTCCTCAACATGGCCAGCAACACGATCAGCCGGTGCCTCGTCGCCGAGATCGAAGAAATGGTACTTGGTGGCGATGATCATCTCGTCGCGCCGACTGCCCAGTGCTTTACCGATGAACTCCTCGGATTGGCCTTGCCCGTAAAGCAACGCCGTATCGACGAAGTTGACATCATGATCGAGCGCTGCTGCGATGACACGGGCAGTCTCGGCCTCGTCGAGCCGAGGTGGGCCGAAGGTATTGCCGCCGAGTCCAACTACCGACACCTCAAGGTCCGACATTCCGAGCCGACGACGTGGGATCACAACGGCCTAGAAGAAGATGCTGAGGTTCTTCGAGAGTAGGACGTTTTGGTCGAGCACAATCTTGCGGTTGGCGATCAGCCAACCGTCTGACGTGCGCCTCAAGACGTCGCTTCGGCTTCCAGCGAACAGGTCTACTTCCGTTTCCAAACGATTGCGGTACACAAGGAAGTTCGAGTCGACCTGGTATTCATCGTCGGCCACTTGGATCGGGTCGACAACGACATTCGTGATGAGGTGACGTGTCCGCGAGGGAGGGTCTTCGGCCCAGGCCATACCCGTTTCAAGCCGCAATACACGTGAATGAAGGAAACGCTTGTCGTCGTCGAAATACGACAGATCGTCATCGCCGGAAAACTCCTGATCCTGTTCGCGAATCAGCCTGTTCTGCCTTAGCGGCATGAAATAGCGCACGTCGTCGGCAAACAGTT
>JAHRVJ010000215.1 GCA_019090765.1 Ilumatobacteraceae bacterium | reverse complement strand
TACGGGGATTCCGCAGGGTCCGGACGCTTGGCGTGGAGTGCCGCAGGCGGAACCTCTGCCTCTCAACGAACAAGACGCAACCTCTCGACAACGATGCTGCGAGGAACGTGCTCCGAGGCGACCTCATCGAAGCGGCCACGGACGACGTCGTCCGGGCTTGTGAACAGCGCCCATTCCATGACATCGAAGACGAACTCGGCAAGTTGATTTTATGGCACTCGCATCGAGTGGGCTTGACAATCGTCGCCGGTTCGGCGACATTGCTGCAACCGCAATCGACCGACGCGCAGGAGCAGCTCATGACCGAAGCATCCGCAACCGAACCTGAATACTTGAACGATTTCGAGGTGGCCGCGAGCTGCGGGATGATCGTTGCGTACCACGCGAACAAGAATCCGGATCGGGTCGCGATCGTGGCCGAGCAGGGCGGCAACCGCACCTATGGCGAGTTGAACGAGAGAATCAATCAGGTCGCGCACTACTTGCGTTCGAGCGGGCTGCAACCCGGTGACGCTGTTTCTCTGGTGTGTACCAACCGCCCTGAGTTCGCCGAAGCGATCCTTGGCTGCTTCCGCGTCGGGCTGCGCGTGTCGCCAGTTAACTGGCACCTCACGGCCCCGGAGATGACCTACATCGTTAACGACTCCGAGTCGAAGGTTCTGTTTGGCGACGCCAGGCTTGGCACTGAGCTGGCCGCGGTTATCAAGGACAGCCCGAACGTCTCAATAGCGTTGGCGATCGGCGGCGACATCGAGGGGTTTGAAAGCTTCGACGAGCAAATCAAGGATCAGTCCACCAAGAATATCTCGAACCCCATTCGCGGATTCGAGATGCTCTACACCTCCGGTACTACCGGCCACCCGAAAGGGGTATATCGCCCTCAGGTGATGTCGACCTCATCCGTACTTGACCTCGCGCAGTTCGACCCGGAGACCGACATGTCAATGGCCACAGGGCCGCTTTATCACGCCGCCCCACTCGGGATTGACCTGATGGCGGCCTTCGGTAAAGGCACCGGCACCTACCTGGTCGACCGTTGGGACCCCGAAACCTGCCTGAAGACAATCCAGGACAACGGAATCACCCATACGCACATGGTCCCCACCATGTTTCACCGCATGTTGGCACTACCTCCCGAGATCCGCGAGCAGTACGACATCTCGTCACTCAAGTTCGTTATCCACGGCGCGGCGCCCTGCCCGGTGCACGTCAAAGAAGCGATGCTCGACTGGTTCGGAGACATCATTTTTGAGTACTACGGCGCCACCGAAGGGGTTGGCACCGTGGTCACGCCCGACCAGTGGCGCAACAAGCCCGGAGGCGTCGGTCAGGCGCCCGAAGGGATGATCATCGTCGACGAGGTCACCGACGAAGAGGTGCCCGTGGGCGAGATTGGGATCATCTGGATTCCGGCACCAGCCGAAGGCGGATTCAAGTACTTCAAGGCCGACGAGAAAACCGAAAAGGCCTACCGCAACGGCACCCACTATTCGATGCACGACATGGGTTGGGTCGACGAGGACGGTTGGCTCTTCCTCTCCGATCGCCGTGCCGACCTCATCTTGTCGGGCGGGGTCAACGTCTACCCGGCCGAAGTCGACGCGGCGCTACTCAAGCACCCTTCAGTGGCCGACGCATGCACAATCGGAATACCGAATACCGACTGGGGCCAGGAAGTGATGGCGGTAGTCGAATTGAAGGAAGGGATCGCCGAATCCGAAAAAGTGAAAGAAGAAATCTTGAGCTTCTGCCGCGAGAACCTTGCGAAGTTCAAGTGCCCCCGATCACTCAATTTCATGGACAGTCTGCCCCGCAGCGAGGCCGGCAAGATTCAGCGGCGCAAGGTGCGCGACATCTACGCCCCCTCTTCCTGACCCAGCGCTTTCAGGCGCCCTCTGATGCGGCGAGCGCCGACGCGTTCGCTCGCAGCTCTCTCGCTGTCGCCCGGCGGCGAACGAGCCACACCGATATAGCGGCGCTCGTGCACATAGTTGTCACGCCGATCGCGAAGGGCGTGACCGACACATCGACTTGATTGCTGATGATGGTGCCCAGCGCGGCTCCACCGGCGATGCGCGCCGCACCGGTCAGCGCGGCCGCTGTACCGGCGATCTCTCCGACCGGGCCCATCGCTGCGGAGTTGAGGTTCGGCAGTAGGAACATGAAGGCCCCCAGAACCAGACCGAGGATCGGCATGAACAGCCAGAAATTCGGTGTGCCGTCACCAGCGACGGCCAGGATCGTCATCAGTGCGCACAGGGGTAGCAGCACCCGGAAGACAGTGGTCACTACCGGGTCGATACCGAATCGCCCGACGACTCTTCCGTTGACGAGCGCGCCGACGCCGAACATCATGGCGACCCCGCCGAAGACGAATGCGAATTGGTCGCGACGATCGAAGATGTCGCTGATGATCACCTCGCTGCTTGCCAAGTACGCGGTGAACACACTCTGGAGGAATACTGATGCGATTGTGTAGCCAGCGGTAATTGGTGTACGTGAGACTTGGAGGAACCCCTGACCGGTAGTGCGCAAGCTCAGCGGTCGCTGGTTTGCCGGGTCGAGAGTCTCCTTCAGCCTGAAGCTCCACACGGTCACGAGGCCAGCCCACACAACGCATACCCAGAACACTCCGCGCCAGGGGAGCACAGCGATCACCAAGGAGCCGATCGCTGGTGCCAGGATCGGAACGAGAACGAACACGGCCATGATTTGCGACATGATCGTGGCCATCGCTTTACCCTCGAATCGGTCGCGCACAATTGAGGTCGCAACGACTCGCGACCCAGCGGCGCCGATACCCCAGATGAAGCGGCTGAGTAGCAACAGTTCGAATGTCGGGGCGAGCGCAGATCCGACTGCGCCGAGAATGTAGATGCCGACTCCGAGGTACAAGATCGGCTTACGCCCGAAGCGGTCGGCAAGGGGCCCGTAAGCGAGTTGAGCAAACGCGAGCCCGAGGAAGAAGACCGTGACAATCTTGCCCGTATCGGCGGAGCCTTCGGCAAGATCGAAGGTTTCGCGGATGTCATCGAATGCCGGCAGCATCAGGTCGATGGCCACGGCGGTGAGTGCCATGATCGCAGAAATCAGTGTGAGAAGTTCCCGCCGACTGAGCCGATAGTTCGGCTCGTTCTCGGTAGCGGGCGATAGCACCGACGCACCTTATCTGGGGCTGGCGTCGCGCT
>JAHRVJ010000017.1 GCA_019090765.1 Ilumatobacteraceae bacterium | reverse complement strand
CGGCGTCCGCAGAGTTCCGCTTACCAGGTCGGCCGTGCCGTTGAAGGGGTCAACAAGTTCAGGTGTGTCACTATCACCAGTGAGTTGCAGAGCCATTGCGTTGACGGTGAAGTCACGCCGTGAGAGGTCGGCCTGAATGTCGTCGGCAAACTCCACATGGGGTTTGCGTGAGTCATCGGTGTAGGCCTCGGCCCTGAAAGTGGTGATCTCGTAGATCCGCGGCACGCCAGTCTGCTCGTTCAGTTTTTGTGCGCCAATGGTGCCGAACTTTTCGCCTTGCGTCCAGACCGCATCGGCCCAACCCTCAAGACAACTCTTGATCTCAGGAGGTCTGGCATCCGTTGTCAGGTCGAGGTCGAAGTCAGTCTTTCCATTTGGGACGAATAGGTCGCGGACTGTCCCACCAACCACATATAGCTGGTGGCCAGCAGCACGGAAACGCGCGGCGAGGGGAGCCAATTCTTCTAATACAGGGGCGAGTCGTTCGGGAACCACGGAGCCAGGCTAGAGGGCTGGAGCCCTGGTGGCTGGGTAGTTGCTGGGTGATGAGTGAGGCCTCGACGACGTCCTCGATCGGCGCTGAGCTAACCGCAATAGTGAGTCGCGAGCCCGGCCAACTGGTTCATACGAGTACGTTCTGGCACAGTGAAGGTCGTGACGGTCGAACATCGGGCACGGGCGCGCCTTGGAAGTTGGCCCTACGAGCCGGAGGTGGCACATCTCGTCCTGCTCGATCACCACATGATTCCCGACACCAATGACGTGTCGGGTTGGGTGCGCCAGGCAGCGCAACGCGGGGCCAACACAGTGCGAACCGGGGCTTTGTTTCCGGCCGCGGTCGACAGCTTTGTGCAGGCCGGGTTTCACCAGATCGATACCCTTGCCTTGCTGACTCTCAATCTCCAGAAGTCGAGCGCTAGAGCTTTCGCGCCGCTTCCCAAGCAAACAGATTCGCAACTGCCCCGGCTACACCGCCTGCGCTCTGCCGATTTGGTGGCAGCAGCAAGAGTTGACCGGCTGGCCTTCGACGCCCCATGGAGCAATGACGCCGACAGCCTGGCCGAAGTTTGGCGAGCGACTCCTCACCAGCGATCGCGAGCGATCGTGGAAGATGGCCGAATCGTGGCGTTTTCGATTAGCGGTAGGAGCACTCCCGCGGGTTACATCCAAAGACTCGCTGTTGAACCTGCCGCGCAGGGGAGGGGGCTGGGAAGCGGACTGGTCATTGATGCCCTCGCCTGGATGCAGCGACGACGCGTGGCCAAGGTGATGGTCAACACCGCCATCGACAATAAGGCTGCATTGAGGCTGTACGAATCGATTGGTTTCGAGGTCCAGTCCGAAACGCTCGCGGTACTTGAACACACAATTGATCAGAGTCCGACATGACCCCGCCCAACGGCTCGCCGCGCGTGGCGTCGTTACTGGCGTTCGGGACCGCACTGCTGTTGATCGCAACCGTGGTCGTCTTCGGTGCAGGCGGCGTTCCTTCCACCTCGCCTGGAAATCTCGCCCATGCTGCCAACCTTTCGCACGCGCCAGCTCAGGCCACGTCAGGACTGACTCTCGAACTTCTGGAGCAGGACTTCGCCTTCGAGGCAGACGGCACGCTGCGCCTCGTCTACAAGCTTTCGGGCGACCTCGACGAAACCGTTGAGTTGAGCGCCACTACCACTACGTCGTCCACCACTACCTCAACTACTACCCCTCCCCTCCCTATAGATCCGGCCGATCCAGCCACAACGGTCACGCTAGAACCAGTGCCAGCAACGCCCGCGTCGGCAACTACCGTCGCCCCACCTCCGCCACTTCCTCAACTGACCGTTGAGATCACCAACTACGCCCCAATCGATTCCGTCACGAAGCTTCGATCTGTGCTGGGTAGCAACGTGAGGTCGTCGGCATTCGACGACGTCATTGACGGGGTTGCAGTAGTTGACCTTCGCGAGCGAGCGCAGTTTGCTGAAGACGGGTCAGCAACGTTCACTCTGGAAATCGAAACTGACGTAACCGACAGTGTCGAGCAGCGATTGAAGTTCGACCGGCCAGGCCTCTACCCGATTCGTGTTGAGCTATTGGTCGGCGACCCCGCCGACGACAACGTGGCAACTACCGCGGGAACGATCGTCCAACGACTTCCCGGTCCCGACGATGCTGATGTCGGCGCCGACAGCTCAGACACGGTGATCGAACCGCCACCCATCAGCCTGGCAGTCATCACTGCTACTCCCGCTCCGAGCAGCCTGCTATCGGCCACCGACGCCAGCCTCGCCACCAATGAACTGAACGAGGCCATCGAGCTGGCGGCCTCCATCACCAGCCCAGTCACGTTGAAGGTGCCACCGCCGCTTGTCGCGGCAAAAGCAGAAACCGCCGCGGGGCAAGAAGAGCTTGCATTGCTCACCAACGATGAGTTCGTGGCCCTGCCGCTGGCACCATTGGATGTGTCTTCCGCCGTTGCTATTGGCCGTTCGGAGGTTTTCACGAGGCTTGTAACAGCTGGCGAAGATGTGCTCACCTTGGCCGCTCCCGCGATTCCATCGCGCCGCGACATCTGGATCACTTCTGATCCACTTAGCGCGGCAGGGGCCCAACACCTTCGTGATCTCGGCGTGCGTTTCGTGGTGATGCCAAGCGAGCTGTACGTCGATACGGTCGGGCGTCCACTACCCGCAACAGACCAGTTCGTGAATATCGAGCTACCCGACGGAGGTGTGCTCGCGCTGCTGATTGTTGATGATCTCGCCGAGCAGTTGACCACCGAGGCCGCCGACGAGATTTTGTCGACCGCCACCCCAACGGAATGGGCGGTTGAAACAATTGCCACCATGCTGATTGAGCAAGCCAACCAAGATCGACTCGACCTGCTGGCTAGGCGTAGCCGAGTGCTGACCACGCCGAGCCTCCGTGCCCCCGATTCGAGGTTGCTGGCTGGTCTTGAACAGCTCGCTGAAACAACCCCCAGCGTAGGTTTCGTTGCCGGATCATCGCTCACCGGCGTGACTGATGTTGCAACCCAATCTGGTCGGCCCGTATCCGTCGTTCTCCCAGAGGTAGCGGGACCACCCTTGGCCGGACGAGTTGAACTGATCGATCGAACTGGCGCGGCAATGCTTAGTGCCGCATCAATGCTCCCCGAGGGTGACAATCGACCGACGCTCTGGGCCGACGAGCTAGACGCGCTGATCTCCACGGGTTACAGCGACGACGAAGTTGTCGAAGCGACCGCTGAGCTGATTGCTGAAGCCGACCGGTTGACGAGCGCCGTGGTGCTGCCGGAGCCATTCACTTTCACTCTGACCGGGCGATCAGGAAGCATCGACCTCGACATCGGCAATCGAATCGATGAACCACTCGTGGTGCAGTTACATGTCTCCTCTCCGAAGGTCAGGTTTCCTGAAGGCGATGTGTCGGTGACACTGCGCCCCAACGGGGAAACCAGCGTCAATATCCCGTTGGTGGCGCGCTCCAACGGAACCTCTGCAATCACCGTTGAAGTTTCAACTCCTGCTGGCGAGCCGCTAGGCGAACCGGTCAATTTGACGTCGCGAGTCACCGGACTCACAGGGCTCGGCCAGGTACTGACGGGCGGATTCATCCTGGTGTTACTCACTTGGTGGTTCACGCATTGGCGGAACAAGCGCCGGGTAGCACTGGAGGGGAACGGCCGGGATCGACATCCCACCGCAACCAAGTAATGTCGTGGGCATTGTGAAACAGCCTCTCGGAAAAGTACGTATCGTCACCGACAGCTCCTGCGATCTCCCCGCGACCGCCGCCGAAGAACTGGGTATCGAAATTGTGCCTCTGACAGTTCGATTCGGCGACGACGAGTTCGTCGACCGCGAAGATCTCACGGTGGCCGAGTTCTGGTCACGTTGCGTGAACTCGCCAATTCTTCCGGAAACCGCCGCTCCACCTCCCGGAA
The DNA here is from genome assembly GCA_019090765.1 of Ilumatobacteraceae bacterium. Taxonomy (GTDB): domain Bacteria; phylum Actinomycetota; class Acidimicrobiia; order Acidimicrobiales; family Ilumatobacteraceae; genus Sva-07. Next base: position 13,245 of record JAHRVJ010000017.1, on the reverse strand, counting down.
AATTCGAACAGACTTTTCGCGCGCTCGCCGCTGATGGCGCAACCGGGGTTGTCGTCGTATCGCTTTCGGCGGCACTTTCCGCGACCATGCAATCCGCGGAACTCGCGGCGCGAACGATCAAGGCTGACACCGATGTCGACCTCGACATTCGAGTCGTCGATAGCCGCACGATCACGATGGGTCTTGGGACGATCGTTCTGGCCTGTGCCCGCGAAGCAAGTGAAGGTAAGTCAATCGAGAGCGTCGAGGCCCTCGCTCGCGACCTCGTCGAGCGAACACGAGTGTTCGGGGCGCTCGACACACTCGACAACCTCAAGAAGGGCGGGCGCATCGGGGGAGCCAAAGCAATGCTGGCAACCGCTCTGTCGATCAAACCGATCATCGAAGTGACTGGTGGTGTCGTCGAGCAAAGTGGCAAACAGCGGACTCGTTCGAAGTCACTTAACCATCTCGTCGAGAAAGTCAAGAGCTGCAACGGCAACATCGAGAATCTGGCAGTGATGCACGCCGACTGCAGCGATGTCGACCAGTTTGTTGAGATGCTCCGCCCCCACTACGCCGACGAAATCGTAGTCGGCGAGATTGGGCCCGTGATTGGTACCCACGGCGGACGCGGCACGATTGGCATCGCCTTTCAAGTTGTCGACTGATTCCGCGGTAAATAACACCGCTATTGCCTGAATCGGAGCGCTCTGCGCCACTAGCGTGCGCCCATAGTTATGTCCGCTGCGGCTCCGCCTCCCACTCCCACCATCATCGCCCAGCGGTATGAACTCCAGCGCCAACTCGCGCAAGGTGGGATGGCCGAAGTTTGGCTGGCGATTGACCTCACCCTCGACCGTAAGGTCGCCGTTAAATGGCTCAAGCAGAGTCTCGCCTCCGACGAGATCATCGCTGAACGATTCCGGCGCGAGGCAATCGCTGCTGCCAGCCTGAATCACCCCAATATCGTTGCCATCCACGACGTATTCGAGCAAGAGGATCGCCAAGCGGTGGTCATGCAACTCGTTGAGGGCAAAAGCCTGCGCCAACTCCTCGACAAACAGAAACGGCTTAGCCCCGAGCTGACCTGCCATATCGGGACCTGTATCGCGGCCGCGTTAGATCACGCTCACGACTCCGGTTTCGTACACCGCGATGTGAAGCCGGGCAACATCATGATTACTTCCGACGGGAGAGTCCTACTCACCGACTTCGGAATCGCCAAAGGCTTACAGTCCAGCGACCAAGACCTAACCAGCCCGAACATCATGATGGGCACCGCCAAGTATTTATCTCCCGAGCAAGTGCGCGGCAAGAAGCTCGACGGGCGCGCCGATCTGTATTCCTTAGGTCTGGTGCTGTACGAATGCCTCGTCGGCCGCGTCCCATTTCTCGGCGAAACTGACGCCGACACAGCATTGGCCCGCCTCCAGCGGGACCCCACCGACCTCAGCCAACTCCGCGCAACGCTGCCAACAGGCCTGGTCGTAGTCATCCATCAGCTACTAGCAAGGAACCCTGCACAACGCCCGGCTTCGGGTGCGGCCCTCACCACCGCTTTGCGGGCGGCCGCCAAAGAAGGCCCACCACAAATCGATGAAACTCCGCACGAGCATTCGCCCGTGACTCCAGTTGGTAAGCGACGACTCCGACGAGCGCCGTCAGATGTTGCTGGTCGGGCGACCGACCGAATACGAGCCACCAAAACGCCACCCCCCGAAGCTGCCCCCACAACGCTCGCACCTGTCCCGAGGCAGCCAAAACCGATCCCCGGCGAAGTCGCGCATGGCGCAATGAACCCGACGCAAGCGACGATCTCTCCTCCGCCGCGACGTGAGGCCACCCCCGCGGCTGGTAACGGGAGGCGCGGTGAACCCGCCAAGGGGATGAGTCAGGGTTGGAAACCGTCGTTCATCGTCCTCGCGATACTGCTAACGGTCGGGCTCGGCGTGGCTCTCCTGCTGTGGAGCAGCTTGGAGTTCGGAGGAGGCGACCCGGTTTCCTCAACCACGCTGCTGCCGAGTGACTCCGCGACCGGCGCACAAAACGATTCAGGTCAAGCCAACGCTGACGAATCCAACATCGACCAGAGTGGTGCCGACGACCCCACTGCTGCTGGAAGCCCGACTCCGACTGCGATTACCTCGCTAACGGCGTTCGATCCCGACGGAGACGGAGTCGAAAACGACGCCGAGGCAAGCCGAGCCGGAGCAGACGACAACCCGGCTACCTACTGGTCAACGGTCTGCTACCAGTCGCAATACATGGGCGGCAAACGCGGTGTCGGCCTCGTGGTGAGCTTCGACAACCCGATGCAGCAAGCCCTCTCAGTCGAAGTACTCAGTGCTCCGTACCAATTGCAGTTCTACACGTCGAGTTCCGAATCTGCCCCTGACACCATTGACGCATGGGGCCCCACTCTCGGAACGGTTGCCTTCGCCAGCGAACCAGGGACGGTGATCTCAGGTGTTCCAACGCTGCCTGCTCGCCATATTCTGGTGCTGCTCAACGAGATCGGCATCGATGATTCATGCACCGGATCGCACCCTTACCGGGGTCGCCTAGGTGAGATTCAATTCACCAGCTGACATCACCTACTAGGTGTATGCGGGTTAGTTACGATCCGAACCATCGCGACTCACCTAGATGACTCTGTGCTCGTTGCCGCCGCTCAGGGCGGTGACCGAAACGCGCTCGATCAGCTACTCCGTCTCCACTATGAGCGCATCCACGCAGTGTGCCGACGAGTGGCAGGGGGCACCCGCGATGCCGATGACGCTTGCCAAGAGGCGCTAATCAAGATCACGCGCAGCCTGCCGCGATTCGATGGGCGCTCGTCTTTCGCAACCTGGGCATACCGCATCGCCACCAACGCCGCGCTCGACGAGCTCCGAAGGCGGAAGCGACGACCATCACTCCACTTGGCCAGAGAAGGTGGCGAATCCGAACCCGAAGTAGTCGACCCCACCGCTGAGCAACGACTAGAACATGTGAGCGATCGCCTCGTGTTGGACGACGCCCTCGATGATCTCGACGACAATCTTCGGGCCGCGGTTGTGCTGCGCGACGTAACGGGTCTCGACTATCGCGAGATTTCCGAAGTGCTTGACATTCCGATCGGAACGGTCAAGTCGCGTATCGCTCGCGGGCGTTCGGCACTGGCCAAATCGATACGTCTTGGCGAGTTTCCAGGAAATCGTTCCGATATTGGGAACAACACGGGGGACGACGAACGTCCAACTGACCTGACATGAACGACGACCTCACCACCCTTGCGAGCGCGTATCTCGACGGCGACGTAACCGCCGACGAACGCGCCCAGGTTGATGGCAACCCAGAGCTGACGGCTGAAGTGGAGCGTCTTCGTCTGGTTCAAGCCCTCCTTGCTGATGTCGAAAACCCGCCAATCTCAATCCGCGAGCAGCACCTTGCCGCGGCGTTGAGCGCCTGGGATCGGCTCCCGGCCACCGAACGAAGCGGCGCTAATCGCGATGCAACTCCCAACGGGATCGACCCCGCAGCGGCCGCTGTTGCAGCGTCAATCTCTACGCCTCCGCCGACCTCACTGGCGAGCCGGCGACGCAAAAACTCAGCGGGTTGGATGCTCGGCGCAGCAGCGGCGATTGCCGTTGTCATGGGCGGCGGCATCATCCTCCAGAGCCAATCCAGTGAAGATGATTCAAGCGCATCTATCGACGACTCGGCACTAGAGGCCCTGAGCGCTGACGAACCAACATCGTCGTCAGCACTGGCAAACGAAGCCGCCGATGAGTTCCAGCGTGACGCCAACGGTGCGCTCGCCGATGCCGCTGAGATAGCCGAAGCTCCAGCGGCTGTAGTTGAGGGGGAAGGCGACTTCGACATTGATGCCGAAACGCCTCCCCAGAATGCCGACCTGGAAATGTTGAGCAATCCCGAACAGCTCGGCATCTTCGCCTCCGACGCGCGTGGCCTTCGATCCTCCACCGAGACCGCAGCCACCAATTCCGTCAATGACGCACCATCGTCTGAAGAAGGCTCAACCATCGCCGAATTTCCGATATGCGGGAGCGTCGATTATGTGGTTGGCCCAGCCGACTACATGGGCGAGCCAGTAATCGTGGGTATCGATGAAAGCCGCAACATGGCCTTCGCACATCGCGCGATTGGCTGCAGCGAGGTCGCCCGCGCCGGGATGCCTTAAGGGTTCACCGTGGTCGCATCGGCTCATCGCGGCTAGCCTCACGATCATGCCGGCCAATCCGCTGACCGATCCAAACTGGGCAACCGAAACTACCGACACTGTCGTCCGCATTGTTGATACTGTCCGTTCACAGGCCACCACCAAAGTCGTCTACGCGGCACGGGGCATGGTCTTCGGCCTGATCGCCGCAATCGTCGGGCTGTTCGCCCTCGTGATCTTGCTGATCGGCTCGATGCGCGGCCTCCAAGCTCTACTCGAGTTGGCAATGACCTGGGAGCGAGCGGTCTACACCAGCTACTTCGTTGTAGGCGGGATGCTCTGTCTGGTGGGCCTGATTCTGTTCAAAAAGCGCAACGCCAACGCCAGTTGATTGCCACATAGCGATGTCTGAAGTTCGCGAAGTAATCATCATCGGGTCAGGTCCTGCCGGTCTAACGGCGGCAATTTATACCGCACGTGCCAACCTAAAACCCCTACTAATTGAAGGGGAACCATCAAGCACGAGCGATCAGCCTGGGGGCCAACTGATGCTCACTACCGAGGTAGAGAACTACCCCGGATTTATCGATGGCATCATGGGGCCCGAGCTGATGCAGAACATGCGAGCCCAAGCGGCCCGGTTCGGCACCGAGATCCTCACTGAGAAGGTGACCGACGTCGACTTCACCGAGCAACCATTCAAAGTGCGCGTCGGCGACCGCGAGTACCTCGCCCGAACAGTGATTGTCAGCACCGGCGCACAAGCGCTGATGTTGGGGCTCGAAGCCGAGCAACGCTTGCTAGGTCATGGTCTGTCGACCTGTGCCACTTGCGATGGCTTTTTCTTCCGTGGTCAAGAAATCGCCGTAGTGGGCGGGGGAGATTCAGCTGTCGAAGAGGCAACGTTCCTCACTAAGTTCGCCGACAAGGTGACCATCATTCATCGACGTGACGAGCTTCGAGCATCGAAAATCATGCAGGACCGGGCCTTCGCTAATCCGAAAATCGACTTCCTTTGGAACAGTCAAGTCACCGACATTCTCGGTGACGAAAAGGTGACCGGCCTCACTGTCAAGAGCACAGTTGATTCCAGCGAGTCGACCCTTGACGTCACCGGAGTGTTTGTAGCGATTGGTCACCGACCAAACACCGACCTGTTCGCAGGCAAGCTCGCAATGGAGCAAGACACCGGATACCTGATCACTAAGGCAGATTCCGCGTACACCGATGTTGACGGTGTCTTCGCATGCGGCGACGTACAAGACCACGTGTACCGCCAGGCGATAACTGCCGCCGGTTCCGGATGTATGGCCGCGATCGATGCCGAGCGCTGGCTAGAAGCGAACTCCGACCACTGACAACGACCAGTGCTGATAGTTGGCGCTGTCACACAAGCTGACGGGAATGTTCTCCCCTTGGTTGTGGTTTGATTATTCACACGAGATAGTCGGCTTGTAACGCCGGTCCACCGACCGGGTACTAGTTTGAGCCGAATAGCAGTTTGGGGCAATCCCCCACTCGAAAGGAAACTCTGCCATGGCAAATGGAATCGTCAACCTCTCCAGCAACACCTTTGACGAAACAGTCCTCAGCTCCGATAAGCCCGTAATTGTTGACTTCTGGGCGGAATGGTGTGGGCCATGTAAGCAGATCGCGCCGATTCTCGAAGAGATCGCCACCGAGCACGGTGAGCAACTAAGCGTCACCAAGCTGAACGTCGATGACAATCCCGACCTCGCAATGAAATTCAACGTGATGAGCATTCCAACCCTGCTCGTATTCTCCAATGGTGAGGTCTCCAAACGCCTCGTCGGCGCCAAGAGCAAAGGCGCCCTACTCCAGGAACTCGACGAATTTCTGGCCACTTCCCACTAACGGAGGGCCAGCGCGGAGAAGCAGTCCGCGACCTACAGCGTCGGCTCGGCGCGGCAGGGTACGCACCTTCTGGATTCGAGCCGGGAACCTTCTGTTCCCACACGCGTGACGCCATATCTGCATTTCAGGACTTCCGCGGCCTACATACCAGCGGTAGCTGCGACAAGCAGACCTGGCTGGCGTTGATCGAAGCTGGTTGGACCCTTGGCGACCGTCTACTGGTGTTAACCGCGCCAAATCTGCGCGGCGATGACGTCAGTTCCCTACAAACATCGCTGAATCACCTCGGATTCGACTGCGGGCGACCCGATGGAATCCTTGGGCCTCTGACCGCGCACGCCCTTGGGGACTTCCAGCGCAATTCGGGGCTGACCGTTGACGGCATTTGCGGATCGCAAACCACCAAGATGCTGCACCTGGTCAGCCGACAGAGTGGCACCGGCCCCGGAGTCGCGTCGATTCGAGACCAAGAGTCGATGCTGTCCCATAACTCCCTACGGACGCTGCGAGTGGTGATCGGGCAGTTCGGAGGATTGAGTTCGATTACTCGCTCGCTAGCGCGGGCGCTACGCGAAAGCGGCGCCAATGTGATCTCAACGGACGAATACGATGCGGCCTCACAAGCCGCCGCGGCCAATCGCTTCGGAGCTACGATTTATGTCGGTTTCGAAGCACGGCCAGAGGCGTGTTCGATTATTTCCTACTTTGCAGTACCTACATTCGAGTCGATCGGTGGCCGTTCACTGGCGACCAACGTCGTCTCTCAGTTATCGACTCTGTCACTCCCTGATCCACAGCTACAGGGTATGCGACTGGCGGTTCTCAGAGAGACCAGAATGCCAGCCGTACTCTGCTCGCTGGGACCCGTTCGCGATGCTGTTGACTCGACCGACGCAATCACCGAGGCTCTCGTGAAAGCAATCGCTGCATGGGGATCATCGCCTTTGGGCAGCTCCGATAACTCGTTGAGCTAAACAATCCACAAGGTTGTCCACAGTCTGTGAGTTTCCCTCCAGATGATGTTGAGCCAAAGGCCACGTTACGTGGCAATTGCATCGAAGGGACAGAATATCCGACACACAATGTTACTTACAGTGGTCAGCAGCTACAACTCTGACTCTTATCCAGAGCGGGAGGTTAAGAGTCTCCAGGAGGTTGATGTGAGAACTAGCCAGCCATCTTCCGGTAGATCCGTTCGAGATCCTCTAGGTCAGCGAATTCAATAGCTACGCGGCCCTTCTTGGCCCCCATCTGAACCTTCACGCGCGTCTCGAGGTGCTCAGCAAGCAAGCTTTCAAGTTCCAACAGTCCAGGTGGACGAAGCTTCGTCTCAGGGACTAGGCCCGCACCGTCGATTTGGTCGCCATCTGATTTGTCATCGCTTGAGCCATCAGGATCAGATCCATCGGAGTCTGTGCCAGATGATGGTTTACCGCGAACCGCGTCCTCCATCATTCTCACCGACCAACCCTCATCGACAGCAGCTCGGGCAAGTTGCTCTTGCCTCGCGCGGTCAGGGGTGCCCAGCAGTGCTCTCGCGTGTCCAGCTGTAAGTTGACCGTCTGCTAGCAAACGTTGCACCGTCGGCGGAAGTCCCAAGAGCCGAATGCTGTTGGTGATCGCGGATCGGCTTTTACCAATCCGATCAGAAAGCTGATCGTGAGTTAACTTGAAGTCCTCGATAAGTTGCTGAAACGCAGCTGCTTCCTCCAACGGAGTGAGGTCTTGACGATGCAGGTTCTCTACCAGCGCCTGCTCGACTGAACTGACATCGTCAGTGACCCTGACAATGGCTGGGATTATGGTCAGCCCAGCACGCTGCGCGGCGCGCCAACGGCGTTCGCCAGCCACCAACTGATAGTCGCCACCATCGAGCTGGCGTACCAGAATTGGCTGGAGCACTCCCATCTCAGCAATCGATGCGGATAGTTCGACAAGGCTCTCCTCGTCGAAATGGACACGTGGCTGATTCGGGTTAGGTGATACCGACGTGACCGGAATATCAGCCAGAACAGCGGAGTTATCTGTTCCTTCACCATCAGCTTCTGCGACACCCATCGGTGGAATAATCGAACTCAGTCCTTTTCCAAGACCACTAGATCGCGCCATCATGAACCTCCTTGGCCGCATCTCGATAAGCAAGCGCTCCGCGAGATTTTGTGTCGTATGTGGTGATCGGCTGACCATATGACGGTGCTTCAGACAGCCTGACCGTTCTTGGGATCACTGACCTGAGCACCTTGTCACCGAAATGCTCGCGTACCTCGTCGACCACCTGACCAGACAACTTAGTTCGAGCGTCGTACATCACACAGAGGATCGTGCTCACAGCTAGTGTTGGATTGAGATTTCGTTTGACGAGATCAACATTGCGAAGGAGTTGGCCAAGCCCCTCCAACGCGTAGTACTCGCATTGGATTGGAACCATCACTTCGCTCGCGGCCGCTAGGCCGTTTACTGTGAGAAGGCCAAGTGATGGTGGGCAATCGATCAGGACATAGTCGTAATCACCGAGAACGGCGTTGATGGCATTCTTCAATCGCTGTTCGCGACTGAAGGCTGGCACCAGTTCGATTTCTGCTCCAGCCAAATCAAGTGACGCCGGAGCGACGAATAGGTTCTTGACGTCAGTCGGCTCAACCACATTTTCAAGCGGTTCATCGTGCAACATGACGTGATACATCGAGTGTTCAAGGCCTCGATTCTCGATGCCTAAGCCCGTTGATGCATTCCCTTGCGGGTCCAAGTCGATGATCAGCGTTCTGAGCCCCATCTCCGCAAGGGCGGCACCGATATTGACTGTTGTAGTCGTCTTACCGACGCCTCCCTTCTGATTAGCCAAGGCAATCACTCGCGGAAGCGGGCGTTTATCACGATCTTCGGGCGCTTGCTCAGGTGTTGTGGTTGTAGAAGGGGCGTCAGTGTCCGCCACAAATCTCTCCAGTGATAGGAAGGCGCACTATGGCGCGTGATCAACCACACTCTGCCTGATGACACTTCCGGTTACAAGCATTTCCGACCATGTTTCACGTGAAACAAGTCGCCGACCATGCAGATCGGGTCACACTCGCTCGAAGCAGACCACTCGGTCAGTCATTGAAAGGCGATCAAAGCCAAGTGTCGTAAGCATTTCAGAAGACCATCGGTCCCCGGCTGGTGGCTCGCTGATTACCGCACGTCCTCCAGCACGAACCAACTCAGAGGCAACTTCTAGCGTCTCCGCCGGTGGGCCAAACCCCCTCGCAACTACGGCATCAAACCGTCTGGGGTCAGATGCGACAAGTACGCTCACGTCTTGGGAGAGTATTGTGATTCGCTCCGACCAACCGAGTCGCATCACGACTCGGTGCAAGAAGTCGGTGCGCTTCGTCCTACGATCGATCAGCGTCACGTCGAAGTCAGGCCGCATGTAAGCAATTACTAGCCCGGGGATACCTCCGCCTGAGCCTAGATCCACAACTTCAACCGGAAGACCGTCAGAACGCTCAAGACCGTCCAGCGCGCGAGCAAAGCTGGTGGCATGTTCGATCACTTCAGATATTGGCCGGTCTCCAAAAAAGCCGAGGCGCTGGGATTCACCCAGCGCCTCGTGTAATTCACTCAGTTGTTCTGATCCCATAATTGGACCAGCATATTCGCCGAAGTCAGCTGGGTTCGATGATGATCCTACGATTCGGGTCTTCACCCTCAGATCGACTACCCACACCGTCTTGCTCGTTGAGCACGTCATGAACGACCTTACGGTCAGCGGAGTTCATTGGCTCGAGCGACCGGGCTTCACCTGACGAACGAACTTCATCGGCTACCCCGCGAGCAAACTTTCCGAGTGCTTCCTCGCGACGACCGCGATACCCAGCAACGTCGATCCGTAGCCGCGTGTCGTGATCGCCGAGGCGGCGCTGAGCGGCCACCCGAGCAAGATCTTGAATAGCGTTCAGCGTGCGGCCGCCAGGACCGACAAGCAGGCCCAACTCGTCGCCGCTGACATTGACTTCTAGCTGCAGCTCGTCGACAGAGAGACTCGATGAGCCGGACGCACCGAATGCCTCCGTGAGCCCGTCCATAAACTTGACCGCGGCGTCACCAACTTCCTGCGGAGTTACTGTCGACTCTGGTCGATCGTCACTACCCATATTCTGACCTCTCTTGTTATCGGTATTCGATGTTCTACCGCGATTGCCGCCACGATTCGACGACGACTTCTCTTTCGAATCACTGCCCTTGTTACCAGACTTCGCCGAAGAATTTCGAGGAGACCCTGATTTCGATGACTTGTCAGACTTATTTCGGCGGCGGCGGTCTTGCTTCTCACGCACCTGTGCCGGCTTCACCCGAGCACGAACACGGGCTTCGCCGCGAACACGGCCGAACAACCCTGGTCGAGGTTCTTCGACGACTTCAAACTCAGCCTCATCAGCGCCTACGCCCAACTGGTCGAGGGCCGCCTCGCGGGCCGCCTCGATGGTCTTTGCGGTGGTTTCTACCCACTCCATTGATTTTTCTCTTTCTGATTAGGAAGGCCACCGAATCATGGGTGGCACACAAGTCAGCGCGCGTTGCGCGTGATCATGATTTCTTCTTGGACGATTTCGGTCGAGCAGACTTGTCCGACTTCTTTGACTTTGCTTGCTTACGCGACGGAGTTGGCCGGCCTTTGGCACCAGATGACGGCGTTGGTCGATTCTTTGGGGGAGTAACCCGTTTGCTGGAGATCTCGCGTCGAGGGCTATCGGAGCCATTCTTATCGTCGCCGGACTTTTCCTTGCGGCTCTTGGGTTCGGCTTTGCTGTCACCCTTGCCGCCCCCCATCTCGCGCCGTGCTTGGGCCAAGAAGCCACCCGATTCGCCGTTCTTTCCCGCTTCCTCACGCGCAGCAGCACCTGCACGCTGCGCTTGGCGACCCAGTGCTTCGTCGTGACCGTAGAAGGCCTTGGTGATGTAGAGCTGCTGCACGATCCTGAGCAAGGTCTGGAAGATGTAGTAGACGACGAGCGCTGACAGGAAGAATATCTGGAAGATTGCGAAGAAGACCGGCAGGTACTGCATCAGCTTCTGCTGGCTGGCCGACATCGTGGGGCTTACCGCGGCACGAGCAGCCACCATGCGCTGCTGCAAGAAATACAACCCACCAAGGAACACAACGAGCAGTACATACGGCAACCCGGTTCCGAAACTCTCACCGACCGCCTCGGCCGCAGACAACGATAGATCGAGCCCAAGCGAGGGCATTGAGTGCTCGCCAAACAGTGACAGGTAGAGATCGGAATCAACGGAGAGGTAACGGGGGATAAATCCCGGGTCCGCAGCCTGTTCGGCGTTATCGAACGCCCCCCAAACCGCCTGTGCAACAGGTTTTGCCGAGCCGCGAGGCGCATAAGTGAGGCCGCGCAACACTCTGAACATGATCAGGAACACAGGCATCTGGGCAACAATCGGGAGACAAGAGGCCATTGGGTTGACCTTGTGCTCCTGATAGAGCTTCATCATTTCTTCGTTGAGCTTCGCCCGATCGTTGCGATACTCGTTTTGCAGCTTGCGCATCTCCGGCGCAAGCCTCTGCATTTCGAGCATCCCCTTGGTGCTCTTCAATGTCAGCGGGGTAGTAATCGCCATAACCACGACTGCGATAAGTGCAATCGCGGTGGTGTAGCCGTTGGTTAGGCCATAGAACCAAGAAAGTAATGCGGCCGGGATCTCAAACATTGATCAGCAGTCTTTCTGAACAGCGTGCGGAGTGAAGTTGGGCTCCGGAATAGGGTCGTATCCCGATGGTCCGAGTGGACGGCAACGGAGGAGTCGACGAAAAGTGAGCCATGAGCCGCGCCGCGTGCCGTGAACTGAAAATGCATCGTGCGCGTACATTGAACATGACGGATAGAACCGACATGGCGATGGGCGGCCGGCAAAAGCCCGCTGGTAAGTATTGATCAGCGAAAGTGCCTTACGTTGCATCCAAGTCATGTGCTCCGCGCAGCCCTGTGTGCACTCGAGCTCAGCAGTTTCGCTAACACGGATTCGAGTTCGTCGAACGTCAGTTCGCATGCACGTGGTGTGACGCCGATCAGATAGAGACCGGGGGGGACGTCGAAACGCGCCAGCAACGCCCGCAGTTGTCGTCGTAATCGGTTGCGCGTCACCGCAGAACCCACGGCGCGGCCGATTGCGAAGGCCACCCTGGGTGGGTATACGTTGGGGTCGAGGACAGACGAGCACCAGAGCGGATCGATCCGCACACGGACACCCTGGCGCCGTAGGCGCACGAATGAGTCGCGTTCGCGAATCCGGTCGATCAAGCGGAGAGTCGAGCCCGGCCCTTGGAGCGACGGGACTTAAGCACGGCGCGACCAGCGCGAGTGCTCATCCGAGCGCGAAAGCCGTGCTTGCGTGCTCGGCGGCGGTTGTTGGGTTGGTATGTACGCTTCACGAGTTCTCCGGACGTTGCTGAGAAATATTCAGGTACGTGACTTGCTGTGCCCCCACGGGCACTACCACGTACTGACTCAACAATGCTACGGCAATGGTGGTACTACTCCCAACCACCATGGATAAACCACATCAGTGTAAGTTGCCCACAGGCTAGTTGCTTCTACAAACCCCCAGCGTGTGGCCTACTTTTTCTGGATTTCCCCGTTCAATATGAACCTGCTATGTTCTTTCGGCCTTGGGATTCCGTGACATGTCCACATCGTGTGGACAACCGTGTGGAATACCAACTGTTAATGATTGGGAGATGTTGTGACTGACAGCGATGACGTGTGGACACAGGTGACTCTGTCACTGCGTTCACAACTCGCTGAATCCGTCTGGTTCTCGACTTTCCAAGACGTCACCCCTCTGCAATCTGACACCGACACACTTCGGCTGTTAGCACCGAGTGCCTATGTTCGTGACCGTATTCTGACGCGCTACCTGCCCCTTGTTACCGAAGCATTGCAGGAGTCAAACGAAGGCCACCGCCGAGTTGAGATCGATGTCAAAGCTACTGATGCCTACGTTGAAGCAGATCCCGAACAGATCACGCCCAACTCAGTCGCACCCGTCGCTAGTTCAACTGCTGATCCAGTACAAGATTCAGCAACCCTCAGCCGGAATCTGGTCAGTGACGCGGGCTTGAACCCCAGATACACCTTCGAGACTTTCGTCAGAGGTGCCTCGAACCAGTTCGCGCTCGCCGCCGCCCAGCGCGTAGCTGAAACACCAGCGCGTAGCTACAACCCACTGTTCAT
>JAHRVJ010000214.1 GCA_019090765.1 Ilumatobacteraceae bacterium | reverse complement strand
GTGGTCGAGCATCCGGTAGAACTCTTCGTTGTCGATTCGGTGAGAGCGCTCAACTTTGCCGTTCAGGCGGGGGTTCTTGGTTTGATGTAGATGTGGCGGATGCCTCGGTCGAGGACGTGCCAGGGGAGCTTTGATTGGACCTGTTCGACTTGGAATGGGAGTTTCTCGAGAACGTGATCGAGAAATTGGATTGCGGTGAGTTGGTTGTTCTTCGGGTAGATCTGCAAGATTCTCAGCCGTGTGCAGTCATCGATCGCGGTGTACTGGTAGTACTTCTTTTTGCGGGCGCCGGCGACGGGTTCGATGAACTTGACGTCGATCTGTACTTGATGTCCTGGGAGAGGCTTCTCGTAGCGTTTCCAGCGGCGGTCGTGGGTCTTGTGTCGTTGGTTGGCGGGGAGCCGGTTGAGGTCGAGGCGCTCTAGGATCCCACACACCTGAGTTCGAGATCTTGATGTCGTGGTAGCGGGCCAGGTACATCGAGATCTTCATCGGCCCGAAGTGGTAGTGCTGGCGTAGGTACACGATCTTGCCGACGACATCGGTGTGTGTCGCGAGCGGGCTGAAGTGGGGTCGGCTTGATCGGTCGCGCAGACCGTCGAGCCCAGAGCTGCTGCTGTGTTGTGCGGTCAACCTGAACGAGCTCGACGAAGCGGCGTCAGCGCGCCGTGCCGGGTCCTTCGTATTCTCGACGGACTACATCGGCGGCCCTGACGTCGGGTGGATCCCAACTGGCGACTATCTCGATCGGCTCCCCAAAGCGCGGCGCAAGGACGTCACCGTGTTGGCGACGATGGCTATCTCTGGTGCCGCGTTCAGCCCCGGGATGGGCAAGAAGTCAATGGGCGCGATCGGTGGATTGATGGCACTCGTCAATGCCCGCCTCAGGGTTTGGTTGCCGCATCCCCGCGCAGTCCAGAACCTTCCCAACGGTAAGAATTGGCCTCGTTGGATAGCGCGGCCTGGCTGGACATGGTGGTGGCGCGAAGTGATTCGCAAATTCAGCGGCGACGCCTCCTACCTGTACGTGTCTGACGGCGGCCACTGGGAGAACCTTGGGCTGATCGAATTGCTGCGCCGAGGCTGTAACCGCGTCTATTTGGTCAGCGCGGCCGGCGACGGGGCACAAGGTTTCGGCACGATCGGTGAAGCCATCGCGCTAGCCGACGAGGAGCTCGGTATCGAGATCGAGGGACTCGACCTCGACCACCTCCGCGCTCCTGACGGCGACCCCGCTGAAGACGAGGAAGTGCTCGTCCATGCCGACGGCACCATCCAACGTTTCGCCCCGGCCGCACACGTCATCGGAACACTCCGCCTGACCGGTGACAACGAACCGTACGGCAAGATCATCGTTCTCGAAGCGAACCTCACCAACGGCATCCGCTGGGACATTCAGGCCTACGCCGAGCAACACCCCCAGTTTCCTGACGATTCCACTCTTGACCAGTTCTTCGATCACCGCCAGTTCGAGAGCTACCGCAGCCTCGGCTACCACCAGATGAGCGAAGCCCTCACCGACGCCCCTCTCTGACAGACCTGTACTCCGCGACGAGAGGCGACTGTTGTGTGTCTTTCTTGACAGGGGGAGGGGCCTCAGCAGCCGATTGCGTCTCGGAGTTACTGGCAGGCTTCGGCGAGACCTGGAGGTTTGAGCTTGATGGTCAGCGCCGGAGCGCTGTGAGGGGGATGGTGTGGATGTTGTCGAAGTTGGCGACGCAGTCTGAGGGGACGCGGCGGCGGCGGTGAGTTCGAGTTCGGAGACGAGCTCGCGGACGGTTCGCCCCAAGTCAGATACCACATCCTCGAACACCGAAACGATGCAACGACGGATCACCTACGTATTGGTGCATTCTTCAAGGCGGAGCTTGGCCCTAACACAAGAAGTGATCGACTTCACCGATCGACACCGGGGCTGTGACAGCGATGGTGTGATGTGAGGAATCGAGCCCACCTCCCGGACTCTGCAGATAGCCCCGGGCGATCCCCGAAATGTGCCTGAATTGATGGGTTGAGTGCAACATCTGAGGACGTTTTTTGGAGTGGGGGCCAGCGCCGACCAGAATTGCTTGTCGACCTGATTGGGGTGGAGTGATAATGAAGGAACCGACGATTGGAGTGCTCGTTGCCGTGCTTGATTGCGTTGACACCATCGATGCGGCCCTCGACAGCGTTCTCAGTCAGATGCGGGCCGTCGAGCAGGTCGTGGTTGTTGACGGCGGGTCGACAGATGGCACGCTCGACCGCCTTGCATCGAGAGACAACATTGAAGTTCACCGACAGCGCGGCGAAGGCCTTGCTTCTGCACGCAATGAGGGTATCTCGATACTCGGCACCGATCTGATCGCATTTTGCGATGCCGACGACCGCTGGTTGCCCAATTCGATCCAGTGTCGCTCGGACTATCTTCGGCGTAACAAAGACTGCGGCGCCGTCGCGGGTAGGGCGGTGACCCGCACCATCGATGGTCACACCATTCCGCCACATCGTCTCGACCGTCTCGGTAAGCCGGTGAATGGCCATACACCTGGGGCTGTGCTCATCCGCCGATCTCTGTTGCCCGTCACTGGCGCATTCGACGAGGGCCTCCGGATTGCTGCGGACTCGATGTGGTTGGCACGGCTCATCCGTTCCAAGATCAGGTTCGACTTCATCGAAGACATCGTGCTGGAGAAAGGCCTCCGAGCCGACAGCTTGTCGGCCGACGTCGATGCGTACAGCCAGGAACTCTTGGTTGTCGTCAAGGAGTCCATTGCAATGGGCGCTCGACCGGACTCACCAGCGGATGCGGCGCCTAGTGATGGGATCGGCTGACCGACCGAACGGGAATGAACTGTCGTGGTCAGGCACTGGATTCGCCGTCAGCGGTATTGGTAGCCCGCCGCTGGTCGAGGTGCCTCTTCATTATCGAGATGAGACTGATGTCGGATCGAAACGGGTGCTGGAGTGAATTGTTCCGGGAATGAATTCGGCGTTCGAGAACAATTTCGTCGATCATGCCATAGTCGAGTCCGGCAGCGATTGCCCGTGAACTCCACTCGACCGTGTCGTTACTTCGTGATGGCATGTGTCCGCCAACCCTGTCGTAGGTGGATCTCCGTACGATTCCTGTGGTCGCTATCCTGACGGGCTCTGGCGATGTATTGACGACGGCTCCTGCTGGCGCGTCGGAATCTCTGAACTCCACCGCCTGACCGAATACTGCTTCGACTGTCGTGTCAGTGGCTGCGAGCAGAGCGTCCAGTCGGCCGGCTGGCCAGATGTCATCGGCGTCGAAGTTGGCGATCCAGGTGCTTCGTGTGAGTGCAATGCCGGCATTGCGTGCCAGTCCGCCGCCGATGTGTGGCTGGGTGAACAGATCCACACCTCGAGAGGAGTATGAAGCGACGATCTTGGCGGTGCCGTCGGTAGAGCCGTCATCGATGACGAGGATCTGGATGTCGACGTCGCTTGTTTCGACATCGGCGAGTATTGAGTCGAGGGTCGCCGCGATGTGGAGCTCACCGTTGTGCACCGGGATGACGACCGCGACGTCGTGGACACGCTCGCTCACCGCCCGGTAGATCTGCTCGTAGGCGCCGACGCATCGATCGAGCGAGAACAGTTCGAGCGTTCGTGTCCGGCCAGCCATGCCCATGGCCTCCGCGGCAGCTGGATCATTGAGAAGTGTTCTGATTGCGGAAGCGAGCAAGCCTGGATTTGCGTCGATCTCGTGGTTGTCGAGGAGGATTCCGGTGGTGTCGTCGTCGACTACATCCTCGGTCCCAGCGACGTTCGTAGCGACGATCGGCCGCCCATTGCTGGCCGCCTCGAGGGCTGCATAGGGGAGACCTTCGAAGCGCGAGGGCGCCACCACGAGCCGGGAGCGCCCGATATATGTGGCCACTTCCTCGCGGGCGACATGGCCGCGGAGGGTGACGGCGTCGTCGAGGCCGAGATCAGCGATCATGCGCTCGAGGGCGGAGCGGTCGGGGCCCTCGCCGAGAATGTCAAGGTGCACGTCTGGGATGGCCGCGATGACAGCAGGCATGGATCGCAGCAAGCGGTCGAAGCCCTTCTGGTCGGCCAGACGCCCAATCGCCACGATCCGAAGCTTGACGGGGTACGGCGCGGCGGGTCCGGGCTCGGGTATTCCATTCGGAACAGTGACGATTCGATGGTTGAACATCCTCGCCTGGTCGGCGAACCACTTCGTCGCCGTCGCAGAGACGCAGGTGATCACCTGCGAAGTGCGGAACAACCGCCCCATCAATGTGTCGGGGTTCTCAGGATCGAAGCCCTCTAGGTGCTCATTGTGCATTGTGAGCACGGTCGGCGCCGGCGCCGTGTCGAGCGTTGCGAGGTGGAGGAAGGGTGAGGGTTCGCAGATGTGAAGGTGATAGGCGTCCGGTCGAGCTCGCTGCTTGATCGCTTTCGTCCGCGGAATGAGGCGAATCGTTGTGGTCGGGTTGCCGCTCTCGAGTGCTTCACGGAATGGCTCGCGGACGATCTCGAGGCGGTCAGCGATCGACTCGTACTCAGTGCTTCCCCTGACGACGAGCAGGGTCAGGGTGTGTCCACGTTCGGCAAGAACCGGAGCCACGTGCCCAGCGAAGGTGCCAATCCCACCTGGGTCGGGCGGGTATTCCGGTAGCCACCACAGCACGGATGACGGCAGCGATGTCGGGTCGATCACTGTGTGACCGACCCGATTGTGCGGAGCAGATCGGTGAGCACGTCGGGAACCTCGGCGGGATGACGGACGACGAGTCGGTGGCATGGAGCGCTACGAACGAGTTTGGATGTGGCCTCCCACGTCTGCTTTTTAGCGACCGCGAGTTGGAAGAGCGTGCTCACTCCGACAGCTTTGAGGACCTCGGCACGCGGGCACGATTCGATTCGTGTGGGGCCGGCCTGATCTTGTTCAACGAGGCAGATTGCACGCACATGATGAGTGCCCGGAGCGCGTTCCGGAAGGTTGACCAAGAACTTGCCGAATTGGCCTTCGAAAGCGACGTGCTGTTCGAGGTGCGGGATGAGTTCGAGCGACCTTGGAGTGAGTTTTGCGAGCTTGTACACAGGATGGGCGGTGGCTTGGCCATCGGTATCGAAATCTATGATCACTTGGTCATCACCTAGGACGTCGAGTTCGGTGTAAGCACACGACATGGCGCTCGTCGACTTCCCTGCTCCTGGGTTGCCGACGAGGAGGATGGCTCCTTGAGGGCCTGCAACAGCTCCCGCGTGGATCAGTGCCCCCTTCGATCCGACACCGGCCCACCATCGAATGGCGAGGCTGAGCGGTGACACCTGCTCGCCGTATGGGGGTGATTCCCGGTCGGGGAGCCAGCGAACCGCATGGCCATTTTTTCGATCGAGCATCCAGAAGCTTTCCTGGAACCCGTTGGCAACAGCCGTGACCTTCTCGCCTCGGGCGACGAGTGTTTCCTTCGCTGCGGTCCGCAGCTCGATCGGTATGCAGTCGGCGGGCACGGATGTCGAATCGACGGTCGTCACGCTGAGAGGCGGCCATGTATTTCCGGTTCCGGCCCGTAGGTGCTCGGAGATTTGCTCGAGTTCGTCTTCTGAGTCACCGGCGAGGTGCACTGGGAGAGGGCCAACCTGGCTCGATCGGGTGTGCGCTGTGGTAGAGAGTGCCAGGTCGACGAACTCGCCGTACTGCTGATCGACAGCCGCTGTCACTTCGGCTGGTCTGTGGCGACTGCCGGCCAGCCAGCTGGTTGCACTTCGTGGATGGGGTCGAACAGCAACAGGTCCTGCATGTCGGTGTATTTCTCGAACCTGGGAGTGTCCCATGGTTGGCCCTTGGATTCGTTTGGTATTTGGGCCTCGCTCGAGATGCCCGCGTTGTCGATGATGAGCCTCTCGGCTAACAGAAGGTCGGTGAATGTTGCCAGATCGGCCCTTACGACCGATTGGTCAGCTCCGTGGTGCTGGCTAGCCGCCAGGGCAGCGTCGTCGACATCTGAGCCACTGATGAGGACGGTCCAGGCTGTGGCGGCAGGACCGCGCATGGAATAGTACGCGCCGTTGTCGCTACGAATGGCGAGTACCTCGCCATCGATGGTGTCGGATATAACCATGCTCGAATTCAGCTCGTAGCCCACGCCTTGTTCCCTTTCGAAGTCAGCCGCTGACAATAGCGCGGGCAACGGCGGCGATATGGCACGATGGGCGTTGATGGCTGGGAGTGAAACGAGATCGTTGGAATTGCGGCGCCTTGGCCGCGCCGGCCCGAATGCGGGGGAGATGGAACTGTTGCGCGCGGCGACGCTTGATCTGGAGCCTGCCACCGCGGCGTGGCGTCGCTGGTTGGATGCACACGACATCGACGAGGCCTACCACCGCTCGACCGATCTGCTCCCAGCGATCAGCGCGAACCTGCCTCCGGACGTGCTCGCAGACGAGGCTGGCCGCCTACGCGGAATCAGACGCCGCGTGTGGGCCGATAACCAGTTCGGATTTGCGGCTCTGGTCGAAGTCGCGAAGGTCCTCGAAGCTGAAGGCATCGAGCCGGTCGTGGTGAAGGGTGCTGCGCTGTCGACAACTGTCTACACCGAGCCCGGAACTCGAGCGATGGCCGACGTAGATCTACTCATCGGCACTGACAAGTTTGGCGCAGCGTGTGACGCCCTATTCGCATCCGGTTGGAAGCGCCTTGACCCGGTAGAGGGCCCTTTCTTTCATGCGGTCGCCGTGATTGACGACCTCGGGCGCAACGTCGATGTACACAAGTGGGTTGCCTTCCCCCGATTCTCGCCGGTTCCGGAGCGTACGTGGTTGCAGCGGGCTGTGCCTCACACGCTCAGAGGACATGAGTTGCATCGATTGGCGAGTTCCGACGAGCTCGTGCTCTCAGTCTTGCACGGCATGTTGACGAACAGTTCCAGTGCTACCCGCTGGCCGATCGATGTGGTGCAACTTGCTCGGATGGCACCGGTGATCGAGGCTGGCTTCTGGGATGCGGTCGTGGCTTCGGCAACCGAAGTCCAGGCCGGACCGATTGTCGGTGACGCGCTCGCAATGTGCAGGACCGATTTGGGAGCGGATATCGATCTCGACGTGATCGAGCAGCTTGCCGCGACCCCGCTCGACCGGGGTGCGGCGCAGCACTGGGCTCTGTGCCGTAGTGGCATCACCCTGGAGTGGCGCATGCGTCGTTACGCCCGTCTCGAACGCTCGGAGGGCCGGAAACCGACAGTCCGTGGCTATGTGCAGCCACGGACTCAGGCAATCCGCACGCGTGGCATGTCGTCGGTCCTCGGGGGGCGCGTCGAGCGCGTCAAGCAAATCGTCGCTGACCGCACACGCAACTGAGGCCGACGGGCTGACGAATTGGGGCGGCCTTCTCTCCGCGGGGCTATGTTCGTCCCGATGCAACCAGAGACCACAACGATTCGCGGGCGTCTGCGTCGTGTGGTCACGGTTGCCCGCAGGGAGTTGCGTTCACCGCCTCCGGCGACCTGGAAACTGGTCGACCGTCGGGGAGAGAACGAGCGATTCTCGAATCGTGTGGTGCTCGTTACTGGCGCAGCTGGGCTCATCGGATATCAGCTCGTTCAAGCCTTCATTAATTCAGGTGCGATCGTTCACGCGGTCGACATCAACGGAGACGGTCTTGATCGAAGAGCAACCTCCGGTGGGGAGCTTGCCGGGGGAGCGGTGCCGGTCGATGCAATTGGGCATGCCGTGCGGTTCCTCTGTGATAGCCGAGTGTCCCGGATGACTACGGGCCAACATCTCGCAATCGATGGTGGCGCGGGTATGTACCGTTCAGGAGTCCACAACCAACCGCTTGAACAGTGGTAGCAGGCGTGAGTTCGCCAGCACTGCCGCCGAACGTGCACTTCGATGATCGGTGGCAACAGGGTGGAATAGGCCGGTTCTCGAGCCATGTGATACCTCAGCTACAGGGCGGGGGTCAGCGGCTTGGTGGGCACTTCACTCCATCGTCCCCCCAGGGTGGGTTGGAGATGGCCGCGAAGTTCACGCCTTTGGCCATGCGAGGTGGAATATTGCTGAGCCCTGGGTTCGTCCCAGCCTTCGGGTGGTCGCATCGCAGCATTGTGACGGTTCACGACTTGATGTATTTGCATGAACCGACCTCTGACCCTCTGCGCATGCACTACTTCGCGCGAGTTGTGATCTCGTTACTAGAACGTTGCAGGTTGGTGCTGACGGTGTCGGACTATTCAGCGTGTGAGATCCAGGCAGTCTTGGGGCCGAAAGGACCGGAGGTTGTGAACGTTGGCAACGGGATTGACCCGCAACTGCTCGAGCTGACAGCTGACCCGGCCACGGACATCCCCCAGGTCCTCTTCGTTGGTGGAGATAAGAAGAACAAGAACTTGCCCACTGCCTTGAGAGCCGTAGCCCGAGCACAGCAAACCCAACAGTTCGATTTTGTCGTAGTGGGAGAGGTGGCCGACTCGATCGTGCAGTCAGCCCCATCGAGGACGCGATTCCTCGGTCATGTACCCGATGAGGAGTTGGGTCTGCTGTATGCGCAGAGCTCCGCGTTGCTGATGCCCTCGCTCGGCGAAGGTTTCGGTCTACCGGCGTTGGAGTCGATGGTTGCCGGTACTCCTGTCATCTTTGGAGCACGAGGTGCGCTACCCGACGTTGTTGGGGAGTTGGGCTGGCCGGTTGACCCGACCGATGTCGAGGAGATTTCCTCGGCGATTGTTGTCGCCCTTGATCAACCGATCGAAATCTCGCTGGCTGAACGAGTTGGCCTCGTCGACGGCCACCGGTGGGAGGATGTTGCGGCACGGGCTCACAACGCAGTGGTAGCGGCCCTTTGAGCGCAACGTGCAAGGTGTCGACACCGATTGTGCTTCGGGCTTGCGGTGAGCTGGGGCGGGGTAGTAGACCCTCCGGGGTGAAGAATTGTGGACGGCTGCCATGAGCGTGTCAGTAGTGATTGGTGTGTTCAACGGGGAGGGTCTGATCACTCGTTGCGTTGAGTCTGTCATGGCTCAGACGTTGCAGCCATCTGAGATCATCATTGTGAATGATGGGTCAAGCGATGGCTCATTGGCAGAGTTGCGACTGCTCGAATCTCGCTTCCCAGACATGCTCGACATCCGAAGTCAGAAGAATAAGGGCGTTGCTGCCGTGCTGAACTCTGCGGTTGCGAGGTGTAGCGGCGAGTACGTGGCAAACGCAGACCAAGACGACTTCTTCACGGCCGATCGCCTCGAAAAATCGGTTGCATTACTGCAGGAGACGAATGCCGACATGATGGGAGGGCAACTTGTCGGCGGGCTAGGAGAGCGACTGCTGCTATTGAAGTCTAGATTCGCGACCGATCCTGAATCTATTGCTGACGCGATTGCCCATGGGTTCGACCCGCTTCCGCACGCGACGATGATGGTCAGGCGTGACGGGTTCGAGCGTTTTGGGGGCTATCGGTTGAACCGGCGCGCCGAGGATCTCGAGATCATGCTTCGCTGGGCGCATCGAGGTGCGAAAATCGTCGTTTCGCCTGACGTGCTCGCGTACTACACCTTGCGAAGGGAGCATGTTTCTCTGAATGTCCAGACTCGGTGGATGCTCTACACGCAGTATGCGCGTGATGTCGCTTGCCTGCCAGACGATGAAGTTCCTGACTTCGGCCGTTGGTTTTCGACCCAGCCAATGGGTCCTGCGCGCCGAGAAGCTCGACGGCGAGTGTTCCGAATGTCTGCTCGTTTGGCTTTGGGGACTCTGACCCGCAGCTCGATGCCGTCGGATTGACAACCCAGAAGTTCGCCCGTCGTGGGCTCTGCCGGCGGCCTATTTCCGACTTGCCTCAGCCGGTCGGAGCGGTTCGTCGAGGACCGACCTCGATGCACTCGACCCGCCCGTCTCTGAGATGGACGACCGTGTCGCACGCTTGAAGTGTGGCCGGACGGTGGGCGATGACGATGATGGTGATCTGGCCGTGAAGCTCGTCGAGCGTCTGGCGGAAGAGTTGCTCGGTAGTTGCGTCGAGAGCGCTGGTTGGCTCGTCGAGAACGAGTAGCTGGGGTTGCCCGGCAAGTGCCCGAGCGATGGCGATGCGTTGGCGCTGGCCGCCGGAAAGACCCTGGTTGCGGCTGCCGATCACGTAGCCGTAGCCATCAGGGAGTGAGACGATCTCGTCATGCACATGCGCTCGCTGTGCAGCGTCGATGACCGCCTCGTCGTCAATCCAGCTTCGTAGAAAGCGGATGTTGTCGGCCACCGAGAGTTGGGCAAGCAGCTGATTCTGCGGGACAAGGCCTGTAAGCCGTGTCCAGTCGGTGCGGAGGATGTCGCTGACCGCCGATCCGTTCACCCTGATGGTTCCCTGGTCGGGTTGTCGTAGCCCGAGCAGAAGTTCGGCGATTGTCGATTTCCCAGCCCCGGAAGGGCCGATCAGGCCAATTGTGGTACGGGGCTCGATGTCCAAGGTGACGCCTGCGAGTGCTTGGCGTTTCGTGTCGTAGGAATAGTGCACGTCGTTGATGGAGAGTGTGTCGATCTGGTCAATTGGTATGGAGCCCGGATCTTCCCGGTGCTCTTCGAGTTCGGTGATGGAGGCGCGCAGAGCAGTGATCGTCGCGAAGTCTTCGGCGCCTTCCTGCAACAGCCGAAATCCCTGTTGGAAGTAGCCGAGCATTCGGATGACGAGCAGGATGGCGGCGGTGATCGCCGCCGCTCGGAGGTCTGTAATCAGGTAGAGGCCTCCGACCACGGCGATGAGCGCGATCAGTGCACTGTCCTTGAAGAGGAACGTCATGGTGAATCCGGACGACTGCGCGCGGGCGACTCTCTCGGTCTGTTCCATTGCGATCTGTTTGAGGATTCCTGCTTGCTCTTGCTGCGTGCCGGTCGTGCGGTACTCGAGAACAAGGTTTGCCGTACTCGCCGTAGATTCGGACAATCCCATGGAGTTCTGGATGTTCTCTTGGGATCGTGCCCGAAGCCGTCGAAGGTGGGGGCGCGCGAACAGGAAGACCACAACGGGTACCGCCATGAGTGTGATGCTGACGAGCGGACTTGTAATGATTGCTGCAGTTCCGAGCGCAACGATGATCACGACCGAAGTAAGTCCGACAGCGAGGTGTGTGGTTGCTCTCGAGCTGTGCGCTGTCAGCAGCGAGACGGCCTCTTGGAGCCGACCCTCGCGATACCGAGCGACGTAGGCCCACTGGGCATTCAGGAAGCTGTCGATCAGGCGGGCTCGGCTGTTGATGGCCACGGTTGCTCCGACCCGGACGGAAGAACGGGCCAGAAGGACGTGCAACACCGCGACAAGCATCGAAAGGACAACTGCGATCAGTAGCAGCACTCCAGGCGAGAAGTCAACGTTGACGCCGGCGATCGTCGGGTCGCCGAGATTGTCGGTTGTAATTGCGATTGCGGCCCGCACGAACGCCATGAGGGCGGCGGCTTCGACGATGCCGGCGGTCGCTCCGAGAACGACGATGGCAACGACTGGCCGCTTGATAGATCCATGTAGTTCAGCGACATAGCCGAGGGCGGCACGCATCGAGGTCAGATCGTCAGCGTTTGCGCCTGCCGGTCCCTCCGGAACAGGATTGGCATCAGGGTCGGCGCTCATATTGCCGCAAGTCTGCCAGCACAGTTCCCAGATGCGGATGAACTAGCACGTCAGGTGGCCATCCCGCGGCGGCTAGCTTTCTTCGATATGAGTCGGACGCCGTCGAATGTTGGTCCTATTGCGGTGGGCGGTGTTGGGGGTAGCGGCACTCGCGTGGTCGCCGCGATCGTTCGCCAGATGGGTGTGTTTTTCGGAGACAACCTCAACGATGAGAACGACAATCTCGACTACCCGGGGCTTGAGCGGTCTGTGGGTGTTCGTGCAGAGTCAGCTCCATTCGTCACGGCTGAAGAGATGGCTGCCTTCGCAACGCTCATGCAATCGAGGTTTGAACGTGGAGGGACCGATTCGTGGGCATGGGGGTGGAAGAACCCGCCGACCTACCTCTCACTGAGCGACTTTGCGGGGCACTTTCCCTCGTTGCGCTACGTCCATGTGATCCGCAACGGTCTCGATATGGCGTTCAGCGCAAATCACAATCAGGTTCGTCGCTGGGGACACCTCTTCGGCATCAGCTACGGCAAACCATCCAAGTCACGTTCGGCCTTGGCGTACTGGGTAGCCGCGAACGACTTGGCTCTGGCGCAGGGAGTGCGGGTTCTGGGGGAACGTTTCCATCTCTTGGTCTTCGACGAACTCGTGGAGGAACCGGAACCGGTGGTGTGGAAGTTGGCTGAGTTTCTGGAGCTCAACGCGGCACCCGAGATGGTTGCCGCGGCTGTTGATCTTGTCGGTTCACCGCCCACGGTTGGTCGGCACCGAGATCGTCGTGCCATGAAGAAGTTTGGAGCCGACGAACTTGCGGCCGTCGAACGTTTCGGCTTTGGTGTCAAGATCTAGCTGACCGCGCCGACAAGAGTCCGCTACCACAGCGGGTAGACGTCGTCCGGTGGTGTGTCACCTGTCGCCTTCGGTCGATTGCCGACATTGCTTCTGCGTGGCCGTGCAGGTTTGATCGAAGACAGACCTTCGGAGCCCGCGGGGGCTGATCCCGTGGTGGCATTGATTCCTTGGTCCAGCACTGTGACCGCGGCACGGGCGATTGCGGTGTTGCCCGGCACGTTGTAGTGACAACAGTTGTCGGCATAGACGGTTTCCGTGACGTTGTCGAATAGGCCTGTTGCGTCGGCAACGTTGTAGCCGTCTGCGTCGAGGGTGACGGTCTTGTCCGCAAGGAGCGGGTAGCCCGACTCGACTCCGATTCGGTAGGGGCTCGTGTCGCTCAGAGCGATACGACGCTCCTCTGCGGTGAAGGTCTTGCCGCTGTAGTACTGGTTCGGTTGTACCACGTGCCCGATCGGGATGTCTTGGGATCCACACAGATCGTGGGTCAGCCGGGTGCAGCGGCCCCAGTGCTCCACAACCAGTTCCATGGTCTCGTGGCGCTTGTTGTCGTCATGTCGGCCAGCGCTGCTGGGCACCTTGGTTCCGGCCATCCGTAGGTGTTCTGCACTAGGAGCGAGAGGGTCATAGCCCTGCAGCCAGTTCGAGTGGGACAGAGCCACTTCATTGAATCCGTCGACCAGAATGACCGCATCGATCGGCTGTCCGGCGGCGAGCAACATGGCCAGTGTCAGGAGTGCCTGGGGCTGCTTGAAGCCTCCTGAGGCGGCGTTCAGCACAGCGAGCGGGCGTCCTTTTCCAACACCTCGCTCCTTGAGTCCGTTCCGTATGTCTTCAGCGGCGATGAGGTTCATCCAATGAGCCACGGAGCCGCCAAGGATCACGACGACGAAGGGCGATTCACCACCGAAGTCAGCCGGGTCCGGCTGCCAGGGAAAGTCGTGGGGGCTGTAGAAGCCGTGGTTGTTCGCTTCCTGGTCGAGCCATGGAACCGGCCGAGAATCATCGAGGGGAGCGTTGAGGCTGGCGATCCTTTTCTTGGTCATCGTTTCGCGCAACGAGACACCAGGGACACCTGAGAACGCGAGAAGTGGATGGGCTGTGGCCTTGCGGGGATGGGAGCGGAGCTGTCTCAGCACGTGTAGGAGCGTCCGATGTGGCAGTAATCTACTCGCTCGTGGTCGTGCTGCAGAAGGCCTGCGAACGACGTTGAACGCCTTCGGCGAGACGAGCGCTCGTCAGAGGTATTGTCGACCGCGTGCGGAAGCTTTCGGGGTCGATCATGTCTCGACTCACGACGGTTCTGCTGGCGGTGCTCTATTTCGGCGCAGTGGTACCGTTGGGGCTTCTTTGGCGGCTCCTTAGAGAAGATCCTCTCGGCTTGCGACCCGACTCTGACGCCGAGACTTATTGGGGAGCGCACCGTTCGAGGCCGCCGCGCCAGATGAGGCGTCCGTGGTGACATCGTGCTGACGCTCGGATTGTCCGCGTTCTATCACGACAGCGCTGCCGCACTGCTGGACGACGGCGTTCTCGTTGCGGCGGCCCAACAGGAGCGGTTCAGCCGGAAGAAGCATGACGCGGGTTTTCCCATTGACGCCGTGGCGTACTGCCTCGCGGAGGTAGGCGCGCGCCCCGACGATCTCGATTTCGTTGCCTTCTACGACAAACCGGTACGCAAGTTCCAGAGATTGCTGGCCACGCATCTCGCAACTGCCCCGGGTGGTTTCGAAACGTTTCGCCGGGCGATGCCGGTTTGGATCGGCGGAAAACTCTTTCAGCGGCAGCTGATAGATGGTGCGCTGCGCGATGTCGGCGCAACCCGTCGGCTCGGGAAGCGTCTCCTGTTCGCGGAGCATCATGAGAGCCACGCCGCTAGTGCGTTCTACCCGTCGCCGTTCGAGGAGGCTGCGATCCTCACGATTGACGGCGTGGGGGAGTGGGCAACCACCTCGCTGGGGTTCGGGAGTGGGTCGACGGTCGAGATTCAGCGCGAGATGAAGTTCCCGCACTCACTCGGCCTGCTGTACGCCGCGTTTACCGCCCACCTGGGATTCAAGGTGAATTCGGGAGAATACAAAGTGATGGGTCTCGCGCCCTATGGCGAACCCAGGTACTTCAATCAGATAATGGACGAGGTTGTCGATTATCGGAGCGATGGGTCATTCAGGCTCGACATGTCGTTCTTCGATTTTCTCGTCGGGTCGTCGATGACCTCGGACCGCTTTGCCATGAGCTTTGGCCCTGCTCGTCACCCCGACGACGAACTGATGCAGAATCACCTGGACCTTGCCGCCTCGGTGCAGCTTGTAACAGAAGAGTTGGTGTTGCGCATCGTTCGCGAGGCGCATGCGTCGGTTGGTGTGCCCGACCTTTGCATGGCTGGCGGTGTTGCGCTGAACTGTGTTGCCAACGGGCGGGTGCTACGAGAGGGGCCATTCGATCGCATCTGGATTCAACCTGCCGCAGGTGATGCTGGCGGTGCGATCGGAGCTGCCTACCTTGCCCATCATTGTTTCGCCCGGCGTCCGAGGCCGACACCTATGGTGCCGGATGCCATGTCGGGCAGTTTGCTTGGCCCAGGCTTCGGCGACGACGAGGTCGAGCGCGTTCTCACCGCGGCGGGCGCGGTATTCGAACGTCTGGACGACGTTGAGCTTCGAGATCGGGCTGTTGACGCACTTGAATCCGGCCTTGCTGTCGGATGGTTTCAGGGGCGAATGGAGTTTGGGCCGCGCGCGCTCGGTGCGCGCTCGATCCTGGCTGATCCGCGTTCGGCCGAGATGCAGCGGTCGCTCAACCTGCGAGTCAAGTTCCGCGAGTCCTTTCGGCCATTTGCGCCATCGGTGCTCCACGAAGAGGTTGCCTCGTGGTTTGACCTCGACGATGACAGCCCCTACATGTTGCTTGTCGCTGATGTCGCTGAGCGGAGGCTTCTTGGCATGTCCGCCGAAGACATGCAGCGCACAGGTCTGGATCAGATCTACGCCACCAGATCCGTAATTCCGGCGGTGACACACGTCGACGGGTCGGCCCGCGTTCAGATTGTCGACCGAGCGACGAACCCTCGCTACCACGCACTTCTCGAGGCATGGCATGAACGAACGGGCTGCGCGGTGCTCGTAAACACGAGCTTCAATGTGTGCGGGGAGCCGATCGTCGCCACACCTCAGGATGCCCTCGATTGTTTCCTGGGGACGGACATCGACATGCTCGTCATCGAGAACTGCTTGCTCGACAAGACAGCTCAGACCATGGCGCCGCGACCTGATCACAGGCATTCGTTCGACCTCGACTGACCCGGCAACCGGGCGGCAGGTTACGTTGCTCGGAGTGGGTGGAGCTGACTTTCACGTCGAGGGTGCGGATGACTCGAGTCGGGCCGCGGCGCACGCACACAGCACTGCCATCGTGGTCATCTTCTACGAAATGGAGCGTGAGGCTCCGCGAACTCTCCACTCGTTGAGTCGCTCCTACCAGGTCGGAGTCAACCACCACGACTATCAGGTGGTCGCCGTCGACAACGGTTCGCCGAAGCCGCTCTCAGAGGACATGGTGGCCACTCATGGCGACAACTTCCGGCTGCTGCGGATTGACGATGCACTTCCGTCGCCCGTTTGTGCGATGAATGAGGGAGTACGTCAGACGGACAGCGAATTTGTCGGCTTAATGATCGACGGTGCCCGAATTGTCAGCCCAGGTGTGCTGCACCATGTCGAGACCGTTGCTGGAATGTACGACGATCCGATCATCGCCACGCTGGGTTTCCACTTGGGTTCGCGAGCGCAACAGAAGTCGACGAAGTGGAATCGATATTCAGCGGAGGTCGAAGATGCTTTGCTCGACGAAATCGGCTGGCCGGCCAATGGGTATCGACTTTTCGAGATTTCGGCGCTGGCAGGATCGAGTAGCGATGGCTGGTATGGCCCGATCAGCGAGAGCAACTGCCTGTTCATGAGCCGAACGAGCTTCGACCGGCTGGGTGGGTACGACGAGCGCTTTGTATCGGCCGGTGGCGGCCTGGCGAATCTCGACCTCTATCGGCGCGCTTGTGAACTTCCCGGAACGACGCTCGTCATGCTTCTCGGGGAGGGTTCCTTCCACCAGGTTCACGGTGGTGTGACGACGGAAGTCTCGAACAGGCTCCGGAGGCGCCGTCGCGCACGCCGGTTCGACGAGGAATACGCGTCGATTCGTGGATACGACTTTCAGCGTCCGACCGTCCCGCCGGTTTACCTTGGCGAAGTGCCTCCCGAGGCTATGAAATTCGCCAAGAGCTCCGCCTTTGCCGATGGTTTCTAGCGATCGTGAAACTGAACGTCTCGTCGATTTCTTGGCGATTTGTCAGTTCCAGGTCTTCTTTGGTTCTCAGACGACCCGTTTCAAGTACCCGTTGGGGTTGAATGTGTAGTTCTGGCCGAAGAAGTCGCATATCGATGCATCGATTTCGTAGTCGGAGTGGTGTTTGTCGAGGAATTTGCGTACTGCTCGGTTTGGTCCATCGCGATACCTCCGGTACCTACGGCCACGCAAGTCATTGACGATTCCGTCTTCGATGACGATGTAGTCGCCCCTGGAAAGGTGCTGGTGGAAGTAGTTCAGAACCGCGAGCGAGGCCTCGTACAGGTGAGAGCTGTCTTCAATTACAAGTATGGGGCCTCGGATCGACTCCATCAGATCGTTCAGGGAAGAATTCTCCAGCGCCATCGCGTCGCCCTGCAGAAATGTGATGCGTGGGTCGTCGATCTTGGGAGGTTGCGCGATGTCTACCGAATAGACATGGCCGTCAATCCCGAATGTAGAGAGTTGATCAGCGAACCAGAGGGCACTCCCACCATGCAACGTTCCTATCTCGATTATTGCCATCGGCTTGAGTTCGTGCAGCAGCTTCATGTAAAGCGCTATGTCTAGAGGATTCTTGCGGAACGTGACGCCGCGATATGTGTATCGGAGCGAGCCGTTCTGCAGTCCGACAAGAGCCCGTTTGGGAATGCTTGAATCGAAGCGCCGCAACTTCACGAGCCGTCAGCCGACTTCTTCCAAAAAACGCAATCGGCGTCAACGGGCTCGAGCGGTGTTCTGATACCTCTCCGTTTCCGAAATTTGTCGACAGCTGCTCTGCACGACGGAATCAGCGAGTAGTCATCGATGACTACGTATCCACCGACCGAGACCTTGTCGTAGAGGCTATTGAGAGGGTCCAGGGTTGAGTCGTAGTAATCGCCGTCGAGGCGTAGGACTGACAAGCTCTCGATGGGGGCGCTGGGCAGGGTGTCCTTGAACCATCCCTCCAGGAATCGAACCCGTTCGTCGAGGAGGTCGAAGCGGGCAAAGTTTGCTTTTACCGTGGCTATGTCAACCGCCAGTTGAGGAAACTTGTCTGCGGATAGGTTGGCCTCTCTTCGTCTCCGGCTCGGTGCGGGCAGTCCGGCAAATGAGTCGGCTACCCATACGAGACGATCGTGCTCATCCAATGCTTCTAGAACCCCTCGCATGAAGATTGTCGCTCCGCCTCGCCAAACGCCGCATTCAATCAGGTCGCCAGGTACGTCGTGGTCGACGACGTCGGTGATGCATGACTCGAGGTTCTCCATCCGTCTTCGGCCGATCATTGTCGCGGAAAATCCGACCTTGCGAAGATCGCGGTCAAGGTGTCGTCCGATCCGTCGAGCTTCAGCAACTTGTTCGTAAAGGTCGCGCAGTGTCGCTCGGACGTCGTACGCCAAGGATGCCTCGAACTCTTTGTCGCCAGTCGCGCACGATCGAGCATAGAAGTAGGCAACCTCAGCTTCGAGGCAAGTTTCATTGAGTAGCGCCTTGCGGAGCAACTCGATGTAGCGAGCCGCCATGGGGCGAGACTGGTAGTTGGGGTGCACTCGGCGCTGACCATAGTCGCTGCGGAACACGTTCGAATGTGGGTCCGCCGGACAAGGGGGTTGTGAAGGGCTGATCGAACTGACGGGACCATCACCGTCACGCTTTCGCTCCCGATTGATCACAATGCGGCCAGCAGGATCTTGGCTGCCCGCTCTGGACCGGTTGCTGTTGGTGAGGCCACTCGGAGACGTTCGGCCTCGACCCTCATGTTCTCGACCTTCCGCCTGATCTCCGCAGGGTCGAGGTCGGCGATGTCTGCGACGCGTGCTCCTAGTCCGGCTCCTGTGAGCAGGTCCCCGAGGATTTCGTGATTGCGGGTTCTCGGCCAGACCGCCACCGGGACGCCGGCGCTGAGAGCGGCATACGTTGATCCAGCGCCGCCATGGGTAACCGCGAGGATGCTGTCCTGCAGAATCGGCCCCAGTGGGACTCCGGCATGAACTTCGTCGAGCCTTCGTAGTGGTCGAGAGTTCAGCTTGTCGACTACCCACACAGTGGAATCGCAGCCGAGGCTTGCTGTGAGCCGCGCTACTTGTTTGCGCGGAAGTCTCTTTGGTCCGGTTGAGCCGAGAGTGACGAGGAGCTGTCGTTGTGCGGACGATGTTACGGGCGAAGTCGGTTCACTCGGCTGCCATACGCATGGGCCGATGACGGAATAGGGGTCAGCGATCGTCACCCCTCGGGGCACGATCGCTATTGGGTCGCACAACAGGATCTCGTCGGCGTCGTACAGAGTCTTGACGTCGTCGAGTTCGGGGAGCCTTCGCTGCTTACGCCTTCGGTTCCACTTCCCATGGCGCTTGCGTAGGTGGAGTACTTGAGTGGTCTCGGTCGGGACGAGGGATGTCAGGAAGACATTCGTTACATAGGCGCGGCGTATCTCGGGGAGCCTCACGAGGTAGAGCCAGGGGGAGGGGCTCAAGTCGAGGCAGATCATGTCAGGTGCCAGTGAGGTGACCGTTGATTCGAGGTTGTCCGCGAACGTTTCATCGCCTGGCTCGCTGTATTCGAGCGGGAGATATTCGAATTCGGGCGCCAATAGCCGGTGGCCATTACCCGGGGTGACTGCTGCGAAGACGATGTTGAGTTCTCGGCCGGATCTTCGCAATGCGCGGGCAATGGTGAGGCTGCGTCCGACGTGGCCAAGGGCCGGTCCCACCACGAACATGACAGTCTTCATGTCGTCGGCAAGCTAACAGGCGAGATCGATAGCGACGTCCTATTGCTCTCGGCGCTGATCACCTCTCATTGGGTATGCGGGGCCTAAGGTCGAGCCGTGCAAGTGGCTGAGGATTCGATGTGCGGGCCATCAAGCCAGTAGTTGTCGAAACCGTTG
>JAHRVJ010000213.1 GCA_019090765.1 Ilumatobacteraceae bacterium | reverse complement strand
TTTGAGCAGCGCGACATCGAACTCACACCGCTGATCGTGGCGAGCGCCAAGAAGCTGAAACGAGTGCTTGCCGACGAACAAAACGAAGTGCTCGATGCGTTGCGTCGCAACGATTCGGTTCGCGCTATCGATGAGCTACTGCCCTCCTCAGGTGAACACTCAGCTCGATACCACGATGCGATCGCCGACGAGTTCGCCGCGGCCGCCCAGGCCGGTTGCGCCTCAATCTGCGACGGCGGCAAGGCGAAGCTAGCCAAGGCAAAGGTGACGCTAGCGACTGACGCCGCCGCTGAAGTGATGCGCGAATGGCTCGTCATGCCGCTGCGCGAGCGTCTCGAGAGCTGTCTCTCCGATGGCGATGGCGATACCACAGAGATCACCAAGCATGCCCGCGCGGTGTACAGAGAATGGAAGACCAAACGCATCGACGAACAGCTCGATGACGTGTTCCTGATGGCCTTCGGACGTGGCGCGTTTGCGGCGATTGACGTAGGGGTACCGGTGGTCTGGACAACTGATAGCAGCCTCCCGGCATGTGCGGACTGTGAAGACAACACGCTCGCCGGAGCGGTCCCCGCCGGTCAGGACTTCCCAACCGGAGATGCATTCGCGCCAGCCCACATTGGCTGCCGCTGCCTATTACTGCGTGCTGGCAGTTAATCTCGGCGCCAATGCGGCGATCATCTAACCTTCCTGCTGACCGTAAACGTCGACGGGTGAGTGGCCGTGGCATACTCATCGGGCTCGGCGCCCTGTTCTTGTTCGTACTCATCTTCGGGCGGGCGATCGCACGTTTCTATGTTGATTACCTATGGCACGATGCGTTGGGTCGTGACGACGTCTTCTGGGGCGTCATCGGGGCCAAGGCAACGCTGTTCGCGATGTTCTTCACGGTGTTTGCCGTGCTCGCATCGCTGAATCTCTTCATCGCCGACAAAGCCGCTCCGTCGTCGTTCCCGGCCAACGTTCATCCCTACGTCGAACGCTTTCACGAGTTGTTTGGCAAACGATTGAGGCTGCTGCGTTACGCCGTGGCTTTGCTGTTTGCGATCTTGCTCGCACTGCCGGCGATCTCGATATGGCAAGACTGGTTGCTGTTCCGTAACGCTCGCGAGTTTGGTATCGCCGATCCGCAGTTTGGCGCCGACGTCGGGTTCTACGTGTTCCAGCTGCCGTTCTTGTCGTTCGTGCTCAACTGGGCATTTGCGTCGGTAATCGTCGTGTTGCTGCTCACGACAGCCGCGCACATCCTCAACGGTGGCGTCGTCTTCGTCTCCCCGGTACCGGTTGTTCGTCAAGCCACTAAGGCGCACCTGGCGGTTCTGCTTGCGTTGTTGGCGGTGCTCAAGGCCGGTGACTATTGGCTCGACCGCTACGACGTCACCAACTCCCAGCGCGGCATCGTCCAGGGTGCTACTTATTCAGTCGTCAAGGCTCAACTGCCAGCGATCATGCTGCTCATCCTGATCGCGCTACTTACCGCGGGGCTCTACCTGTCGGTTGTTCGCACCGGGTCTTGGCGGCTGCCCCTAATTGCATCTGCACTATGGCTGGTCATCGCGCTTGTTGGCGGAATCATCTATCCGGCTGTGGTGCAATCGCTGGTGGTTAATCCGAACCAGGAGTCGCGCGAGCAGCCCTACATCGAACGCAACGTCATAGCTACAAGACAGGCACTCGGCCTCACCGATATCGAAGTTCTAACAGTTGACTTCGACACGTTGACCGCGACCGAGGTCGAGGGTGATCTTGAGCCGCTCAAGAACGTCCGACTGCTCAACCCGACACAGATGAAGACACGATTCCTGGTCGATCGTGGAGAGGTCGCAGGGCTAACCATCGACGACCTCGACGTTGACCGTTACGACCTCGGCGATGGTGCCGAGGAAGTACTCGTTGCGGCTCGCGAGCTTCAACTGGGTGGCGTCACCAACCGCAGCTGGCAGGGCCTCCACCTGATCAACACGCGCGGCTGCGGGCTCATCGCGGCTCCGACTGGGCGTGTCCTGGAAAGCCAGCGACCCGACTACCAAACAGTTGAGCTTGAGCGCCCCGAGTTGTACTTCAGCCCGACGTTGTCGGGTTACGGCATAGCGAATACCGACTCCTCCGAGCGTGAGTGCGATGAGCCGCACACCTATGAAGGCACGGCGGGCGTCGAGATGAGTTCGTTCACGCGGCGCGCTGCATTCGCGCTTGCGTTTCTCGACTACAACGTTCTCGGGTCAGGCGCGATCAACGGCGACTCGCAGATGCTGTGGGTGCGTGGCATCAACGATCGTCTCAACAAGCTGGCGCCATTTCTTTCCTACGACACCGACCCGTACCCGGTTGCGCTCGATGGCCGTGCCGTGTGGGTTACAGATGCCTACACAACAACTTCGCGATACCCGTATGGCCAGAGCATCGGTGACGTGCAACGGTCGCGACCTTCGGGGCTGTCAGACAACGACAACTATGTGCGCAATAGCGTCAAGGCTGTAGTCGACGCCTACACCGGCGATGTCACGTTCTACGTCGTCGACGAGCAGGACCCGATCCTGCGGGCTTGGAGGGGAGCGTTCCCCGACCTGTTCACCTCGCTCGATGAGATGCCCGACGAACTGCGGCAGCATCTTCGCTACCCCGAAGATCTGTTCCGTGTACAGACTGACGTGTACTCCAAATACCGCATTGATCCTGCGCTGTTCTTCCAACGCGATGGCAACGCATGGTCGGTCGCTCAGGCCCCTGGTACCGACCCGAGCCAGCTGATCGTCTCCGCTGGCGGGGCGACCACCGACGCTGGCACAAGCACCGCCGCTCAAGACACCTTCGCAACGGAGTCCGACGCCGATCGGTTTATTCCGTACTACACGTTCTTCGACACCAGCGCTCCCGGCGAGGAGTCCAACGAAGAGTTTGTAATGCTGCGTCCGATGGTGCCGTTCTCGACGGGTGACGAGCGCACCGAACTGCAGGCCTACATGACTGCGTCGAGCGACCCTGATACGTACGGTCAGCTAACGACTTACATTGTCGAAGACACCGACGGCGGTCTGCCCGATGGTCCGCTGCGCGTGGCTGGCAACGCCGAGTCGACAGAGGAGATCTCTCGACGGATCTCCCTCGACAACGTTGGTGACGGCGGCACACAAGTGCGGTTCGGAGATTTGCAGCTGGTTCCTGTAGCCGATGGCCTGATCTACGTCCGTCCCTACTACGTGTCAGTTCCCGAGAGCACCGGAGATGTCGGGGCGGTCACTGAGTTCCGTGAGGTGATCGTGTCTTACAACGATCGTTCGGTGATCGAACCGACGATTGGTGAGGCTTTGGCCCGGCTCTTCCCCGGATTCGAAGGAGATCTTGGAAAGGTTGTCGGCACAGCTTCGGATCCCGATGGTGAAGACCCCGAGGTGATCGACGAGGACCCAGTAGACGAGCCGGTCAATACCGGTTCGGCAGCCGAGCTGCTCAGTCGTGCCGACGAATTGTTCCT
>JAHRVJ010000212.1 GCA_019090765.1 Ilumatobacteraceae bacterium | reverse complement strand
CGGGAGATGTCGTAGTGCGCGGCACCAGTGGCCATCATCTCGATCGCGCAACAAGCCAGACCGAACGACGCTGGCCAGGATGAGCGGGCACGCGACCAGTTGACCAAGTCTTCAAGTTTGGCCGTAATCAGGTTGTGAGAGAGCCCGCCGAGTCCGTCGTCGAGCACATCGTTAACGATGCCCATGGTTTCGCCTGCCTACGCGGCTTCTTCGTCGCCCGGCATAGCCACCGGGGAACGACCATCTGTACCGACACGGCGCACGGTGGATGCCAAGGTCCGCTCGGGTGAGACGATGGCAGCTTCGGCGACGAATGCCCTGGACCGCTGGAGTGGGCCCCAATCGAGCCCTCCCCGAGCGACTTCGTACACGAACGTGAGAAAGAAGACCGCCGAGAAGGCCAAAATCGCCCAGAACCCGTAGTAGCCGAGGGTGTCGCGCGACACGGCATACGGGTAGACGAAGATGATTTCAATATCGAACATGATGAACAACATCGCGACGATATAGAAGCTCACCGGGAAGCGTTCGGGAGGTTCGCGAGTGGGGACAATGCCGCACTCGTAAGGAGCCTCTTTGGCTGCCGATGGCCGGTTCGGGGCCAATAGCCGAGACGCGGTGAAGCTAAGTGCTCCGAAGAGGATGGCCAGCGCCATCAACACCACGATGGGAAGGTACTGCGCCATGGTCAGACCGTGGCCTCAACCTTTTCAGTCGCGTCCTCGCTGGACTCGGTGTCTGGGTCGCCCGGAGCTGAAGCTTGCACAGTCGGCAGCGGCTGAGCCTGATTTTCGCGGAGGAACCGCTCACGACGATGCAGGAGGTAACAAAGCGCAAAGAACACAGCGCCAGCACCGATCGCCAAAACTGTTGGCGGCTGACGACGGGCGCCGAGGTCACGAATCATGTACACGTACTGACGCTGCTGCGTTTCGTCGATCTGAGGCGTTGCAGGCGCTCGACCGGGTTCGTTGCGGACTGCCTCGTAGGGCGCGGCTTCGACCACCACGTAGTGCGGAGTATGGAAGAAGGCAACAAAGTCCCAGGTGTCGTTGATTTTCGGGTAACGCTCGCCGCCGATATCGAAGACCTCAAGGACTTCGTACGTACCCGGTGCATATGAGCCCTCAGCCTCAAGGAACACGCCAGCTGAGGCTTGGGCCTGGCCGAAGGCCGGAGACGATTTGTCGAGTACGACATATCCCTCATCGATCAGCTCGTCGCCGATCACACTTGCTTGGTCACTCGGTGTTGCATCATCACTGAAGTCAGGAATAGCGGGCAAGATGCCCGCTTTGACTAAGGCCTGGTTGTCTTGCAATACCGTGGCCCCTGGTACCGCCTCCCAAGTGGGGTCGGGTCCGCGGAGCCCGATGCCGTAGATCATCCAGGCGATACCCATCAGCATCAGCCAGCCGAACAGACCGGTGAGCACGACGAGGAACGCAAGGCGTGAGCCCATGTTGGTCGCCATGACCATGTAAATGCTGCCGACCAAAATGATGACAGCGATAACAACGGTGAGTAGCCCGCGCAGTTCGGGTTCCCATGAAATTGCCAACATCGACATATCTGTCACAAGCTCCGTACGTATTCGACTACAGCTTCGATCTGCTCATCGGTGAGCAGGGAGCCGAAGCCCGGCATCCGGCCGCTGCCCTGGCCGTTGAGGCCATACAGCTTGCCGTTAACCGAACCGTTCTTGATGAAGTCGACCATGTCGGCCTCGCTAGCGAAGTGAGCGTTGGTTGAACCCCCGGTGAGGTTCCAGCCGTATGCGCCCTGACCGGTGACGCCTGGCTGGTCGTAGCTCCAGCCGAGCGTGTGGCAGCGCGCACAGCTATAGGCGCCGCTGCCAAGTTCAAGGTTGAACAGTGCCTCGCCATAACTGTCGGCCTCGCCGTCTTCAACGGCTTTACGCGCGGCTGCTTCAACGTCTGATTGGAGATCAGCCGGAAGGTGGCCGGACTCACACGTGAGCGGGTCTTCGCCTTCGAGGCAGCCCTCACGCGGAACCTGAATACTGGCGATGTACGCAATCAGATTGTCGATCTGTTGAGTATTCATCGGGCCACCGCCAACCAGACCCCACGGTGACATCGGAGAGAACGGCCGACCGTAGTTAAGGATGAAGCGGATTTCGCTTTCGTCGAACTTGTACATCGCGGTGTTTAGCGCAGGAGCTTTCCAGTTGACAGCGACAACTTCGTCTGTGACCGGATCGGTGACGGTGAATGGCGCTTCGCCACCAACGGCACCCATGCCTCCGTGGCAACCGGCACAGTTAAAGCCGCCCTCCACGGTGGGAGCGAAGAGCTGCGACCCCCAGCTGGCAAATCGGTTATCCCAACCATCTTGCGCCTCGGCCAAACGATTCGGCTCGAAGACCCAATAGAGCGGCACCATAACAACGATCACCGAGAGCAATAACACTCCCCAGAGCTGCACCTTTTCGAGGCGTGGCCCTTCAAGAGTTTCGTCGTCGTAGTACTCCTTGCGGTTCGCCGCCAATTCAATTTCCGAGCCAGCCTCGTGCCGGCCAGCAGCGACGTTGAACAGCCCGTAGACGACCCAACCGAAGACAATAATCAACAGGCCAATCACGCCAATAGTGGTCGTGGTAAGCCCAACAAGCGCCATAGCCATCAGTGCTCTCCACCGCCCGTGCAGTGCGGGCCTTCAGCTTCTTGCCCGGTCGTGTTAGTTCCAATCGCGGGGCCAGCAACAACAGTGCCAGTGTCGATAGAGACAACGTCGGTCGGCGAAATTGTGGCCGGGAATCGGTCCATACCTCGTGGCGCCGGACCACCCTTCTTCTCGCCAGCGCGATTGTACTGGGAACCGTGGCACTGGCATTCGAACCACTGGCTCGTTGCGCATTCAGGGACACGACAGCCAAGGTGCGGACACTTCTGGCTGAGCACAACGATGC
This sequence comes from Ilumatobacteraceae bacterium, assembly GCA_019090765.1. Taxonomy (GTDB): domain Bacteria; phylum Actinomycetota; class Acidimicrobiia; order Acidimicrobiales; family Ilumatobacteraceae; genus Sva-07. The sequence goes on along the minus strand of JAHRVJ010000212.1, from coordinate 5,198 downwards.
CTGCGCGCATCGCGGTTAGCAACGACTCGGGGTAAACCGTTTCGGCCGCGGGCAGAGACTCTGGGGGGTAAGCGGTGATCCATGAACGGGCCTCGGGAACGTAGAAGAACCCTCCACCCTGCTTGATGCCGTCTTTGATCGCTCCGAGCTTGCCCACGGTGACCGAGCCACCAAATCCGCCGGTGCCGCTTGGCCACAGGAACCCCACGAACGAGGCTGCTGCGAATCCGCCGAGACCGGCGCCCATCAGCACCACGTTGGCGCGATTAAAGAATTGACGACGCGTGACCCCAAGCGCTTCGGGGTCGGGCGGGGTCCACGGCACGAGTTCTTTGTCCTCCACCTCGGCCGGCTCAGTGCTGCGGGCGGCAACACCAGCGGCTTCAACTTCGCTGGCGCTGGCGGGGGCGTCGGGCGACTCTGTGCCGCTGTCGCGACGTGCGGCACGATCGCGCTGCATGGTTTCGCCGGACAAAGCGCCGGCGCCACGCACATCGCTTCGGCGGGCCAGGGTTAGTACGGCAATCGCGGCCAAGACGACAACTACGCCGACGGCGATTCCGATTACTGCTGCGGTACTCATAATGTGGTCTCCTTTCGCAGTCTTTAGAGCTCGAAGAACAGACCTTCGACCCAAGGTAGGACGAAGTTGAAGCCAGGACCACGGAAGAACGAACCAATCAGTACGAGTACCGACCAGAACATCATGTGAATGGTCATCAGCGAGGTCGCAAACTTGCGATCCTCAGGCTTGTTGGACGGGTTGCGGTCAACGAACGGGGTCAGAATAAGCAGGATGATCCCAACTCCGGGAAGCGTCACTCCGGCCACCATCGGGTGGAATACGGTGAGTAGCTCCTGAAGGCCCAGGAAGTACCAGGGGGCCTTAGAGGGGTTCGGCGTTTGGTTGGTGTTGGCCAACTGCAGCAACGGAGCGTGAACGAACACGGAGAAGATAAAGGTGAATGCCGTGCAGGCGAGCGCGGCGACAAACTCAGCGGCCAACAGGTGAGGCCAGGTGTGCACCTTGTCGACCGGCGTTGACTTGACATCTTGAATCGTTCCGGACTTAACGACCGTCAGCAGTCGTTGCGTGTGACCGCCAGGGCCAGCACCGATTGGCACGTCGCCTCCCGAGGGCGCCGCAGCGACTACCGCACCGACCTTGTCGGCCACGGCGACTGCACCACCAGGTGCAGTTTCAGCATCGTCGCCGCCGGACTTCGACGACTTCGCGGCCTTGCTGCGCTTCAGTAGGTGTTCGGGAATTCGCGAGTCCGATGGTGCGTCTGACTCAGCAGCCGCTGGCTCAGGAGCGCTGGACTCTGCGGGCTTATCGCGCGCAGCCTTAGCACGCTTTAGTAGATGCTCTGGGATTTCAGTCATTGGCCACCGGCCTCGTTGATAGCGGCGAAGAGATCACAACGGACCCGAGATTCCGCCGTCCTTGCGGACACGCCAGAAGTGAATAGCCATGAAGATGACAATGACGAACGGCAGGAACAACACGTGCAACACATACCATCGCAACAACGTCTCCGAGCCAATCTCGGCACCGCCCAACAAGACGAATCTGACCTCCTGGCCGAACACCGGGGTGTACCCCATCATGTTCGTACCAACGGTGACGGCCCAGAGAGCAAGCTGATCCCACGGCAACAAGTAGCCCGTGAATGAAAGCAGCAACGTGAGGGTCAGCAAGATCACACCGATCACCCAGTTGAACTCACGAGGCGGCTTATATGCGCCATGGTAGAAGACTCGGGCCATGTGCAAGAACACCGCAAGCACCATGAGGTGAGCTCCCCATCGGTGCATGTTTCGAACCAGCAACCCAAACGTGACCGACGTCGACAAGTTTTGAATGTCGTTCCACGCCGCAGTTGCTTCAGGGCGGTAGAAGAACATCAAGAAGATGCCGGTGACAGTGAGCAAGATGAACAAGAAGAAGCTCAGCCCACCAAGACAGAGCGTGTAGCTCACCTTCACCGCGTGGCGCTTCACCTTGACCGGGTGCAAGTGATATAGCACCGAGTTCATGATCACGTAGCTACGGTTTCGCGGGCTATCGGTGTAGCCCTTCCGGAAAATCGAGCCTGGCCGGAAGATCGAGCTCCATGCTTGGCTGCCCTGTACAGCATCGACCGTGGAGGTGACCCGGTCTTTCGCTGTAGGGCGCGGTTTGTCGTCAATAGTTTTGGCCATAGTGAAGGTTCTCTCTCAGAGCCTCATGCCATAGCCGTAGCCATGGTTGTTCGTGCGTACGTGGGAGCTACCGGCAGAGGTGGCGGTACCAGCCTTGCCGAGGATAATGACGCCCGTCGGACAACGGTCGACGCATAAGGCACATCTCGTGCAAATATCGTCGTCGATCGTGAACACGAACGCGTCGGATGGATCGGTTCCGGGCAACTCGGTGCCGTTCGCCTCTGACACGGAGGAAGTAGCAACCATGTGGATGCACTTCCACGGACAGATGTCGACACAGCCCTCACACGAGATGCACTCGGATTGGTCGATATGGATGAACTGCTTGGGTTTTCCCGCGCGCATCAGGTAGTCGGCGTCGACTTCGACCAACGAGTAATCGTCGGTGTACGGCATCAAAGGTGGGTTGGCGTCGGTTTTCGCCATGACAGCTACGGCTACCTCTAGGCCTTCTTGACCAGTGGTCGGCCGTATGTGGACGTCGGGATTTCTTTCGACTTAGCGGTGCCGTCGTCACGCTTCTGCCACCAGATGGCAAGGAACAAGACGATGCCGAAGAACACAACGTGGATGAGCACCACGACAATGTCGCGGACGGCTTCGTACTGCAGCGTGACCGGATTCCAACCGCCCTGAGAGTCGGGCTTGAGGAAGCCGCCCCAACCGATCAGCAATTTCTCTTTCGACCAGCCGAGGTTCTTGTCGGCATGGTCAATCCACTGGTGAGGAACAATTCCGAAGGCGACGAACAAGAACCCGAACATGTATGTGGCGCCGAGCATCGCCTCGCCCCATGAGAACGGTGCGTCAACTGGGCGCCATTTTCCGTAGGGGATCACCGCGAGCGCCATGGCTACCGCAACGATGAACGAGATGATGAACGCCTGGTTCACGCCCGGCCATTCGAGTACGTCGATTGCGATCATTGTGGTGGGTTGTTCCTATACATCTTTGAGATCTGAGTGTGTGCCAGCTACGAAAACGAGTTAGATCGCGTTCGCGCTCACGAACTGTAGCCGTCCGAGCCAGTTGTACGAAGTCTGGCAGGCAATTCTGTAGAGCGCGACAGGTTGTGCGTAAGTGCACTATGAACTGAATTCATCTATCGGGCGATTTGGCATCTATCATCGACACAGTGACCGAGATTCCCGAACACCTCCTGAAGCGATCGCGCGAGCGTCGATCCTCTATTGGCCAGGGCGACGACACCGCAGAGGCGAGTGGCGCGCCAGCCACTACTCCGGCAACCACCGCCCCGGCCGCCGCATCCCCCGCCGCTGCATCCGCTGGCGGTGGCCCGCCCGCCCGAACAGTCGCGTCTCCGCCGAGTCCCGCCGAAGCACCCAAGCCCGACCCTGTGCACGTGGCCGCGGCCAAGCGGCGTAGGAAAATTCCGTTCTGGGCAATGGCCACGCTCAGCCTGATGCCCGTATGGGGATTCATGTATGTCCGATCGATTACCGAAAGCACCGAGGTCGCGCACGGGCCAATAGGCGATGGCGCCGAGGTCTACAACAGTTGCGCGAGCTGCCACGGCGCTTCAGGAGACGGCGGCGTCGGCTACGCATTCTCCGGAGGCAGCGTCTTAGACACCTTCCCAAACATCGAAGATCAGATCCGCTTCGTGTACTACGGCACCGAGGGGTACAACAGCGAAGGTGTTGACATCTACGGCAGCCCGGACCGACCCGGTGGAGTACACATCACCGGAGATCAGGGAGTGATGCCAGCGTTCGGCACCCAACTCCACGAAGAAGAGATCGTCGCTGTTGTTTGTCACGAGCGTTACACAATTGCTGGCGCCGACCCCACTAGCGACGAATGGGCCGAAGAGTTCGAGGCCTGGTGTTCTGCCGAATCACCGATCTACGAAGGTCTCGGAACTGGCGAACTTCAGCTGACCACCTCTGAGCAGGAGATGTTGGGCGAGGTCCCGTTCAACCCGATCGGGCAAGCCCCGATCCCTGGTAGCTCCGGCTGACCCAACGATCGCCCAGCGCAACGGGCAGACTGCAAGACGTGGCTCACGCGACCAGTGGTGATGAACCGACCTTGCACACAGATGTGCTCGTCGTCGGCGGAGGTCCCGCCGGAGCGTCAGTCGCAACCTGGTTGGCCCGTTCGGGGCACCAAGTCACGCTGCTTGAGAAACACACGCTGACGAGCCAGAAGGCCTGCGGCGACGCACTTACTCCGCGTGCCGTGCGCGAGTTGCAGCTACTTGACGTTGACCCCCTCGCCCTGGGCGGGCAACGCGTCGCTGGAGTTCGTATGGTCCACGGGACTCGCGCCGTTACCGCGCCCTGGCCCCACCACCCCGACCTACCCGACCACGGTGTGATCCTCCGGCGAGACGTGTTGGACCAACACCTGAGGAGCGAGGCAAGCGCTGCAGGCGCGACGGTGCTGATGGGCCACGAAGCACTCGCGCCGATCGTCGAGCGCGGCTTCGTCCGTGGGGCCACAGTCGCGGTCACCAATGAGCTGACCGAATCGGCGAACAAGACACGCGAGGTTCGCTCACGATTTCTCGTCATCGCCGACGGCGCAAACAGTGCGTTTGGTCGAGGACTGGGGACCACCCGCGATCACAAGTGGCCCTACGGAGTCGCTAGCAGGAGCTACTGGTCCAGCCCGCGATCCTCCGAGTCATGGATCGAATCCACGCTTGGCCTAGCCGACGCCAACGGCAAATCGATCGCCGGCTACGGCTGGGTGATGCCCGTCGGCGACGGCGCGGTCAACGTCGGCGTAGCAACGCTGTCGACCTACCGTGACGCCAAGGGAATCAACACTCTGAAACTGCTCGACTCGTTTGCCAACAACGTTGCTGAACGTTGGGAGATCGAGCCCACCCAAGCACTCGCAACACCCACCAGGTTTCGAGTGCCCTTAGGCGGGTCGGTTGGCCCGAAAATGGGGCCGACCTTCCTGGTCATCGGAGATGCCGCCGGTGCTGCAAATCCGTTCAACGGTGACGGCGTCGATGG
>JAHRVJ010000211.1 GCA_019090765.1 Ilumatobacteraceae bacterium | reverse complement strand
GCGGCCTGGCGCGAACGCCGAGCGATGCGGACCGATATCCCGGTTCGGCAGGTGCTGCCAGATCTCGCAATCCTTGGTGTATCGCAAAGGTCTCCCGGCTCTCGCAAAGAGCTTTCCCAGGCTCGCGGTATTGATGATCGCCACACACGCGGCGGCATGGCTGATGAGATTCTTGAGGCTGTCCGGGAAGGTCAAGCAGCCGAACCGCCTCCCAGCCCGCCATCGGCCGACGATCTTGACCGCACGCTACGACCGGCGATCACGCTGATCTCGGCGTGGGTCGGCCAGCTTGCACGTGACGAGAAGCTCGACACCGCATTGCTCGCGACCCGCAACGACATTGTGGCGTTCCTGCGTGGAGATGATGATGCACGGTTGGCGCACGGTTGGCGCTCCGACCTGGTTGGCGATGGCATCGGGGGGTTGCTTTCTGGGGAGGCCGGATTGACGTTCGACGGTCAAGGCAGGCTGCGCCTGATTGCGGTAGCCGAGTGAGTCTTCGTTCGAGATAGTCCGCGAACTGCCTGCACAAACCGGTAGGATTGCCTCCGTTGTTAGCTGTCTAGTGTGGGAGCCCTGTCGTGAAGAAGGGTCGTCATCGCCGTTTCGAAGAGGCGAGAAAACTGAAGCAATCGGGGCCGGGAGCCTTTGACCTCGGGTTCGGTGATCGTTCACCGAAGTCGGAATCTGATTCAAATTCCGATGATGCGGGCGATGATGATGAGTACGCCGCGCTTGCCGAGAAGTACGGCGTAACCTTCGACGACGACGAAGACACAGCCGACGAATAACGTCTGAGCCGGTCAGTTCGATGCTCGTCGAACTGCTGGATGCGGTAGCGGTATCCACTTCGGCCGCTCCATTAGCGACACCATCTGCTTGTAGATGGATTTTCCAACGAGTTCGATGATCTCGTCACGCGCCGACAGGTAGAGCGGTTCCGCGCCGACGAAGGCTTCGGGCTCTTCGGTGCACCACCACCCGAACTCAGTTCCCCCTTCTCCCCAGTCGCGCCTTTTCCACTCGCGAAGTCGGGACGTTACGTGCCCAGATTCGTCGGTTGAGTGTTCGAGACGGATCGGGACCTGCCAGCAGACATGCGGTTTCCAGTCGAGTGGGCGCTCGCCAGCCTCGACTGCCGCGATGTGCAGCGCGCACCCGGTCCCTCCGGAGAATCCGGGGCGGTTGAGGAAGATGCAGGCATCGTCGACGAGCCGGGTCACTGTGGTGGAATTGCCTTCGTCGTCAGGGTCGCCCTTACTGAGAAACCCCTTTCGTTTCGCCTTCGCATGGAACTGCCAATGCCTTGGTTTGAGCCGCGCAGCGTGGCTTTCGAGATTCTCTAGGTCGTCGTTATCACCAAAATGGGCGCCGTAGCTGCAACACCCTTGCTGCAGTTCTGGTGCAGGCTGGTCAAGTATTCCTTTGCAACCGTCGCCGTAGATGCAAGTGAAGCTGGAGGCGAGGAATGTGGCATCGAACACCCACGTCCGGTACTCGCCGGGGTCCTCGAAGCTGATCCATTCATGAAGGTCGTCGGGCTTACTCACTCCGCCGCAAGCTACAGGCGTCGATAGGCTCGCCAGCGTTATGACGAACATCTTCCTAATCAGTGGGGCGACGACGGTATGACGCCGATGAACGCCGACCAGCTGCGCGATTCTTTCCGTGACTATTTCGCCGCGAAGGATCACACGGTCGTTCCATCTGCGAGCTTGATTCCGCACGATCCGACCGTGCTCTTCAACGTTGCGGGAATGGTGCCGTTCAAGCCGTACTTTGTTGGCGACGAGCAGCCGCCTTACAAGCGGGCGGTCAGTTCCCAGAAATGTGCCCGTGCTGGAGGGAAGCACAACGACCTTGATGACGTTGGCCGAACCAAACGTCACCTCGTGTTTTTTGAGATGCTCGGGAACTTCAGCTTCGGCGACTACTTCAAGGAACAAGCGATTCCGTGGAGCTGGGATCTGGTAACCGAAGAATGGGGATTTGACGGCGATCAACTATGGGTCACCGTGCATGAGTCCGACGACGAGGCTGAGGCAATGTGGCATGAGATCGTCGGCGTTCCGATGAATCGAATCCAGCGCCTCGGCGACAAAGACAACTACTGGCAAATGGGTGAAACTGGTCCGTGTGGGCCGTGTAGCGAAATCCATATCGATCGCGGTCCGGCGTTTGGCCCTGATGGTGGCCCATTGGGTGATCCCGCCGGCGATCGTTTTATGGAGTTCTGGAACTTGGTCTTCATGCAGTTTGATCAGGCGCCAGACGGGACGCGTACCCCGCTGCCCAAGCCATCGATTGACACTGGTGCGGGCCTCGAACGAATCTTGACGCTTGTGCAGGGCGTTGATTCGGTTTGGGAGACCGACCTGATGCAGCCGCTGCTTGATGAGGCTTGCTCGATCACGGGCAAGTCGTATCGAGTTGGCGACTACGAAGATCGTGACAGTTTCGCGATGCGGGTACTTGCCGAGCACGCCCGCTCCGGAGCAATGTTGATTAACGACGGAGTATTCCCGTCCAACGAGGCGCGCG
>JAHRVJ010000210.1 GCA_019090765.1 Ilumatobacteraceae bacterium | reverse complement strand
CTTCCTTGTCGCCTTCACCGGCCCAAACCTTGACCGTGGCTTCGGTACCGAACAAGCCACCAGGGAGTTCCTCTGTGATCACCCGCATCGATTCGACACGGAAGAACTCCGGCACGGCCCCGACTGCGCGCCTCATCAGCAACTCGAGCGACGCATCGGCCGCCTCGAAGTGGTAGCCCTCGTGTTCAAGTCGCTTGAGTTGATCGATGATCTCGTTGACGTCAGCGCCGTCAAGATCGATCCCGAGTTCGTCGGCCTTGATTTGAATCGTCGCCCGCCCGGCCATTTCCGATACGACAAATCGCGTACCGTTGCCGACGAGTTCCGGGTCGATGTGCTCGTATGCATCTTTCGCGCGCACGATCGCCGACACGTGCAAGCCCGCCTTGTGCGCGAACGCCGACGAGCCCACATATGGCGCCTGCGGATTTACTGCACGGTTCAGCGTTTCAGCTACATGGTGACTCACCGCGGTGAGTCTCCCGATACGGCCCTCCGGCAGGCAATCGTGCCCCAGCTTGACTTGAAGATTCGGGATGATCGTGGTGAGGTTGGTATTACCCGTGCGCTCACCGAGTCCGTTGAGAGTCCCCTGCACGTGACGCGCTCCGGATTCCACAGCTGCAATCGAGTTCGCAACGGCACAGCCAGTGTCGTCGTGACAGTGGATGCCGATAATCGCGTCGTCGCCAATATGCGCTTTGACCTCAGCGACAATACGACCCACTTCGTTCGGCAGGGTGCCGCCGTTGGTATCGCACAGCACCACATGCGACGCACCGTTGACCACGGCCTCTTCGAGCGCACGGAGTGAGAACTCAGGGTTCTGGCGGTAACCATCGAAGAAGTGTTCGAGATCGACGAGCACCATGCGGCCTTCACCATGCAAGTAGCGCACCGAATCCGCAATCATCGCGACACCTTCATCAAGCGTGGTCTGGAGTGCCTCCACAACTTGATACTCAGAACTCTTCGCCACAATGCACACCGCCGCCGTGTCGGCCTCGATGAGATTGCGCAATGTCGCATCGTCGTCGACTTTGCCTCGCGGTCGCCTAGTCGACCCGAACGCCACAAGTGTTGAGGTCTCGAGCTTCAGCTCAGAACGAGCCCGGCTAAAGAACTCAACATCTTTGGGATTGGCACCGGGCCACCCGCCCTCGACGAAGTTGACTCCTAGAAGGTCCAACTGTTCGGCAATAGCCAGCTTGTCGTCAACGGTCGCAGAGACGCCCTCCACCTGGAGGCCGTCCCTTAAAGTCGTGTCGAATATTTCGACCAATGCCATGAGTTGCTCCCGAGAAACGAAAGAGCCGCCCCGAGGGCGGCTTGACGAACACGTGATGAGTCACGTGTTCTACGGAATAATAATGATGCTGCTGTTGAGTGCGTTCCTCATCTGTGTCCATTGAATCCACAATCGGGTCCCGAATTCAACCGATACCGAAAGAAACCGCGCGCGATCTGCGAAAACCTGTGCATCAAGCTGTGTATGAACGGTGCACATCAGGTGGACGAACCATGAAGTTCTGGGGGTAACCAAGAAGTTCAGTGGACAACCCTGTGTTTTTCGAAATACCTCTTGACCTGGTCTTTTGTGCCCTGTTTAATGATTCTCGTTCTGGATAGCGCAGGTCGACCGGGACGATGAGGAAGGGCTTCGGCCCAACCAAACCGTCAACGAGGCGCAGCGGGTGCGGAACACGGACAGTGTTCGCTGGCCACGACAAACCGAGTTCAGAAAAGCCCTCGGGCGGATCTGGAAAACGGAGAAGTGGCTGGAGCCGAATGAACTGGGGCCACCCCAACTGGACTCAGCGAGGACGGTTCCGATTGGCACCAGGACTAATGGCTCGGGCAACCGGGTCAGCGTGAAACGGTGACAACGGGCGCAGTGCCGGGCAACCGGTGGTGCATCCGAAACGCGACATCGCCCGCCACGCCGCAAGGCGAGACGGGCGATGTGAACTGATCGAGTCGAAGGCTAACGCCCGACGTTCGATTGGGGGTGGACCTGTCCGAATGAGCGCCCCGGAAGGAGCGCCGGCGAAAGCCGGTTGCGCCGACCGGGGCGTTCTGCTTTTCAGACCAACTCGCACCAGTCGCTGTAACGATCATCTTCTCGACGGATGGCCCGATGGAAGACCTCAGCAATGGCGGTCGTCATCGGACCTGGACACGGGAGCGACCGATCATCAATCGAATTGATCGATGTCACTTCCGCGGCGGTGCCGCATACGAAGGCCTCATCAGCGATGTAGAGGTCGCTGCGAGCGAGGTTGTCGACGACAACTTCGTACCCGAGGTCGCCTGCGATCGCGGTGACCGAGGCCTGAGTGATGCCCTCCAAAGCTCCGGCCGACAGCGGCGGAGTAATCAGTTTCCCCTGCCGAGCAACGAAGATGTTCTCCCCGGTGCATTCCGCGACCAGGCCGTTTGGGGCAAGCATGATGGCCTCGTCGTAGCCCGCCTTGAGGGCTTCGACCTTGGCCAGCGAGGAGTTGACGTAGTTACCGGTCGTTTTCGACGCTGGCGGCATGGTGTTGTGATCGTGTCGTGTCCATGAGGAGATCTTCATCCGCACGCCGTTATTGACTGCGTCGTCGCCGAGGTACGCCCCCCACGGCCAGCAGGCAATCGACACGTCAACGGAACAGGGCAGCGTGCTGAGCCCCATCTCGCCATAACCGAAGTAAGCGATCGGGCGGATGTAACACGCCGGTAGTCCAGTTGAGGCAACCGTCTCTTTCGTCGCCGTGATGATTTCCTCCACGGTGTACGGAATCTCCATGCCAACGATTTTCGCTGAGCTGAACAACCGCTCGATGTGCTCGGTTAGGCGGAACACCGCCGGCCCGTCGGCGGTTTCGTAGGCACGAATACCCTCGAAAACTCCTGTCCCGTAGTGCAGGGTGTGTGTGAGGACGTGAATCTGAGCATCTTCCCAGTCGATGAGATCGCCGTTCATCCAGATCTTTGGGGTCGGTGTAATTGGCATGGCGTCAGTTTCGCACGCGCACAGCGATCGAGTCACCAACATCGCTGGTGCTACCGGTAACAGGATCAACACATGCCGCACGAACACGATCGGCAGCCTCCGACTCGCCGAGGAAGTCGAGCATCATGGCCGCACTGAGGATCGCCGCACGGGGGTCGGCCTTGCCAGTGCCAACGATGTCGGGCGCGGAGCCGTGGACCGGTTCAAACATCGAGGGTCCGGTGCGATCAGGGTTCAAGTTGGCTGACGAAGCCAACCCGATGCCGCCCGACACTGCGCCACCCAGATCGGTGAGGATGTCTCCGAACAGGTTGTCGGTAACGATGACGTCGTAGCGCTGCGGATCCTGCACGAAGTAGATAGTCGCCGCGTCGACATGGTTATAGGCGGTCTCTACTTGGGGGTACTCCTCGGCGACCTCGTTGAAGGTCCTCTCCCACAAGCTCCCGGAGAACTGCAACACGTTGGTCTTGTGCACCAGCGTGAGGTGCTTCCGCTCGCGGGTCATCGCCAATTCGAACGCATACCGAATGCAGCGCTCGACACCCATCCGAGTATTGAAGGACCCCTGAGTCGCAACCTCGTGAGGAGTGCCTTCGCGGAGCGATCCACCCTCACCAACGTAGGGCCCCTCGGTGTTCTCGCGAATTACCACAAAGTCGTGTGGTTCGGTGGCACCCGGAGCGGTTCCGATGAACGGACGAACGTTGACATAGAGGTTCATATCGAACCTCATCTTCAACAGCAGTCCTCGTTCGATTACCCCGGGCGGCACATCAGGCGAACCAACCGCACCCAACAGAATGCAATCGAAGGTTCGGAGCTCGTCGAGCGTCTCTTCGGAAAGCACCTCACCGTCACGCATGTATCGCGCACCGCCGAGGTCGTAGTCGGTGGTCGAGATCTCAACACCAGCCGCACGAACCACCTTGATCGCCTCGGTGATCACCTCGGGCCCGATGCCGTCCCCGCCGATTACTGCAATGTTGTGCGTCATGAGTTGCGAGCCTACGGCCGCGCCGATTGCGCTCCCCAGCAAACCTCGAAGCGCCTAGTAGCGATAGCCTCCGGTTCCAATGTCGGTACCGCAACTATCCAACACCGCCTACGAACGCTTGAAGGCCGAATTCGAAGACCTCACGACGCGCGGACGTATTGATGTGGCGAACAAGATTGAAGTCGCTCGCGAAGAGGGCGACCTCAAGGAAAATGCCGGCTACCACGCGGCCAAAGACGAACAAGGCCACATGGAAGGTCGCATCCGCCAACTCGAACATCTCCTCGAAAACGCCGAGATCGTCGACGGCTCGGTGATCTACACCGTCCTTTACGACGGTGATTCCGAAGACATGGCCGAGCGTTACCTCATCGGCAATATGGAAGAGCAAGTCGAAGGCGTCGACGTAATCACGGCATCGTCGCCGCTCGGGCATGCCATTGATGGCGCCGAGGCAGGCACCAGCGTCACCTACGAGGCACCGAACGGCGCCCTCACGGTAAAGATTCTCAGCGTCGACCAGGCGTGACCGCCTCGGTCGAGATCTTCAGCCCGGACCTTCCTCCAGGTCGGTTCGTCGAACTCGAAGATCGAGGCACCCTGGTCGTACGGGATTTCGGTGGCCAGCCAAACTCCCCGGTGGTGATGCTTTTACACGGTTGGACGGCTACCGCCGACCTCAACTGGTTCCGCTGCTACGAAGCTCTCGGCAAGCACTATCGCGTGATCGCGTTCGACCACCGCGGGCACGGCACCGGGCTCAGAGTCAAGAAGTCGTTTCGCCTGGAGGACTGTGCTGACGACGCTGCTGATGTTGCTGCCGCGCTCGGAATCGATCGCTTTATGGTCGCGGGGTATTCGATGGGCGGAGCAGTTGCCCAGCTCGTGTGGAAGCGTCACCCCGATCGTGTGAAAGGGCTGGCGCTGTGCGCGACTGCGCCATTCTTTTCAGGCCGCCGCGACGAACGATTATCATTCCTGGGCCTTACCGGATTGGCTGCCGTAGCGAGATTCACCCCCGAGCAGGCTCGCGTCTGGCTGACCGAACAGCTCTACCTACAACGCAAGTCCGTGGAATGGGAGCCATGGGCTGTGCAGGAAGCCGCGGCCCACGACTGGAGAACGGTGCTTGAGGCCGGAAAGGAGATCGGCCGCTTCTCATCGAGCGAGTGGCTATCGAAGATCAATGTTCCGGTCTCCACGGTTACGACAATGAACGACACCGTCGTACCTCTCGACCGACAGGTGAAACTCTTCGAGGAGATTCCGACCGCCGAGCCGTTCCGAGTTACCGGAAACCACGATGCGGTCGTGGTCAATGCTGACCGCTTCGCACCAACCCTGCTACGCGCCCTTCGCTCAATCGAACGCCGGCACTAGCTCGGCAGTCGCTTCCGAGCTTGACGGCCGCTGGGGTCAGATGGGCACTAGCGTCGTTGCGATGCGCCGGACACTCCCCCTAGTAATGACCGCCACTCTGATCTTCGCAGCCTGTAGCGATAGCGACGACTCTTCAAGTAACGACACCACTGCCGGAACCGAGCCAACGTCAAGCGAAGCCGTCACGACCGACGGAACCGAAACCGACGGAACCGCTCCAGCAACCACCTTCGAAGACGTTGGCCCGCCACCGACCAACCCCGACAAGCCAGCCGTTGATATTCCGACTGATATTTCCGATGAGCTCATAGTCACCGAGTTGTCACCCGGCAGCGGACCCACCGCTCAGCAAGGCGACACCGTGATTGTCGACTACATCGGGGTTCGTAGCAGCGACGGTGTCGAGTTCGACAACAGCTACGACCGCTTCGAGCCATTCCCCGTCGTCCTCGGAACTGGCGGCGTGATCCAAGGTTGGGACGAGGGCCTTGTAGAGGCGCAGGCCGGAGCAAGACTTCAGCTCGATATCCCTAGTGACCTCGCATACGGCGAGACCGCCCGTGGAGACATCATTGGCGAGAACGAAGCGCTCACATTTGTGATCGATGTCCGCGCCGTTGTCCCCCCGGCAGACCCCGCTGACGAACCAACCGAAGCTGGCGTTCCCGCATCAGAGGGAGCCACTGAGGTGACCACAGTTGACCTGATTGAAGGCGACGGTGCCGAGCTCGAAGAAGGCCAGACAGCTGTTCTCCGCATGGTGATGTTTAGAGGCGACAGCCTGGTGGCGCTCGAAAGTACGTGGGCCGGAGACGCCATACAGATTCCGATGGTCGAGGGAGCGTTCCCGGGGCTTGTTGCGGGCATGCCCGGGATGCAGGTCGGCGGTCGTCGCGCGATCATTGTCCCCCCAGACCAGGGATTCGGCCCCGACGGTCAGCCGTCGGTCGGTCTCCCCGCTGATACCGATGTAATCATGGTCGTTGACCTACTCGGCGTCTACTGACCGCTGAGGTCTAGGAATTGACGCTCTGATCTTCAAGGTCGAGCCCAATATCGAGGACTCTTGCAGAGTGCGTGAGCTCGCCAACGGCAATCAGGTCGACACCAGTTTCAGCAACAGCACGAGCAGTCTCTACTGTCAGGCCGCCGCTCGCCTCCAGCCGAACTTTCGAACCTGAGTCGGCGCGTAGAGCTACCGCCTCGGTCATCATCTCGGAGGTGAAATTGTCGATCAGCACCTCATCGGCACCGGCTTCGATTGCCTCGGCCAGCCCATCCAGCGAGTCGACTTCGATCTCCACCGGAATCGTTGCTTCCAACGCGCGCACCCTCCTGTAGGCCTCGCTCACTCCCCCTGCCGCGGCCACGTGATTGTCCTTGACCAACGCCATGTCGGACAAGCCCATCCGGTGATTGGCCCCTCCTCCGCAACGAACCGCGTACTTCTCTAATGCGCGTAGACCGGGAGTTGTCTTGCGCGTATCTCTAACAACGGCTGACGTTCCTTCGAGTGCATCAGCCCAGCGACGCGTCAACGATGCCACGCCCGAAAGGTGACACAGCAGGTTTAGCGCGGTGCGCTCGGCCGTCAGCAGCAACCGCGTCGGCGCGGAAACCTCAGCAAGAATCGTGCCGCTAGTGACTCGGTCACCATCGGCCACGAAGGTGTGGAACTCACTGGCATTGTCCCCACAGACCGTTTCGATGACCGCGGCGACAACCGGAAGGCCCGATACAACACCAACCTCACGGGATCCGAACGTCGCTTTACTGCGATGCTCTTGCGCAATCGTCGCTGTAGACGTGACATCAATACCGCCCATCAGGTCTTCGGCCAGGGCCATCCGAATCAACGATGCGATGGCATCTGGGTCGAGGCCCCCGGCGATCAACGAAGACCGTGTTGACTCCGCCAGCGGATGGAAAACAAACATGGCGGCGAGTGTACGACCGGCCACCCCTGAGACGAGAGTCAACCTGCGTCAGGGGCGCCGTCGACGGCAACTTCCCCGGCCGCATCGAGGGAGACGTCGAGGTGGGTCTGCCAAGCGTCGCTCGATTCGGGATAGTCGGTGCGGCGATGACAACCACGACTTTCCGTGCGGGCCCGCGCCGCCGCCACCATGGCAACCGCAACAGTGAGCAGATTGGTGCCCTCCCACGTGCGCCGAGATGGCCTAACCGGAGTCTTGTCGCCCAGTTCCGGATCGCCGAACGACTCACCTGAGGTCGAGGCCGAACCGGTCATGCCGTTGGCAATCGCCCCAAGCGCCCCCGCGGCAGACGACAACGACATCTCGTTGCGAATCACACCGACGTGTCGCGACATCACAGCTCTCACCTCGCGCAACCGAGCCGGGTCGAGTAGGGGAGGAGCCATCGGGTCTTCGAAATCAGGGTCGGGACGCACTTTGTCGGGTAGCTCCCATGCCAGATCGCGACCAACCCGAGTTCCGGCGACAATCGATTCGGTCAGGCTGTTCGATGCCAAGCGGTTAGCCCCATGAACACCGGTTGAGGACACCTCGCCAACAGCAAACAGACCTGGCAGGGAGGTGCGACCATTGAGTTCGGCCCGAATGCCACCGCACGCATAGTGCGCGGCAGGGGCAACCGGGATTCGATCGACCGCGGGGTCAAGCCCAATCTCTCGGCAGGCTTCGGTAATCGAAGGGAAACGCTCGTAGAATCGTTCACCCATGTGCGTGGCGTCGAGAAACACGTGGTCGTCTACGCCGCCAGGCGCTTCAGCCATCCGTCGGCTTACAGCCGCCGAGACGACGTCGCGCGGTGCAAGGTCTTCTTGCGGATGAACGCCAGCCATGATCCGCTCCCCCGCGGCATCAAACAAAATCGCGCCCTCGCCACGAACGGCCTCCGACACCAAAGCCTGCTGGCCCGTCGCGTCTGGCCCGCGCCACATCACGGTGGGATGGAACTGTACGAATTCGACATCAGTCACTGATAGCCCAGCGCGGAGCGCCATCGCCACACCGTCACCGGTGACCGCAGGCGGGTTAGAAGTAGACGCAAATACTTGGCCATAGCCGCCACACGCCACCACGACAGCGCGTGCCGTGACCACCCCCACCGAAACGAGTTGACCATCAGCGTTGGTTTGGCCGATGCGGACGCCCGCCACCTGGCGCTCACCATCGCTAGTAGTTCCGAGCACGAGGTCGAGCGCGAAGGCGCGGCTGAGAACTTCAACACCCGCTCCTATCGCCGACTCGTCCAGCGTTCGCTGCACCTCAGCGCCCGAGCGGTCGCCACCTGAATGCACGATGCGATTGTGGCTATGCCCGCCTTCACGAGTTAGCGCGATGTCTTGACTGCCTTGCTCCGGGTCGAACGCCGCCCCCAATCGCATCAGATATCTGATCGACTTCGGGGCCTCGGTAACCAACTCGCGCACTACGGCTTCGTCGCACAACCCGGCGCCCGCGGTAAGCGTGTCGCGTACGTGGTTTTCGATCGTGTCGGTCGGGTCAAGAACACCAGCCAAGCCACCCTGTGCCCACTGCGTGGATCCAGCCGACAAGACATCCTTGGTAACCACCAAGGCGCTCCGAACCGGACGGGCCGCCAGCGCCGCGGACAGCCCGGCCGCGCCAGAACCCAGAATGACCACATCAAAGTCGCGTTCCCACGTTGAAGCGGGAGCGGCCAAACGGCGCGGCAGGGTCATCGATGCCCAATCAGGCGATCATCCAGATCGGCAACTTCGACCATGCAGTCGAGTTGATCACTCAGCTGTCGACGACGGCGTGCCGATGGCGATCATTCGCTCAACCGAAGCTCGGGCGCGATCGGCAGTGTCTTTGTCGACAGTCACTTCGTCGGTGCCGTCACGAAGCGAACGCAGCAGCTTGGCGGGGGTAATCATCTTCATGTACTTGCACACCGCAGCCCGGTTGACCGGCTCGAACACGGTGGTCGG
>JAHRVJ010000209.1 GCA_019090765.1 Ilumatobacteraceae bacterium | reverse complement strand
GCAGACGGGCATAGGCCCGTTCGTGAATTGCGAGGGCGTGAGTGCACGTAACAAACCCAGCCGCATTCAGATGCGCAGAGATCGCTGTAGGCGGGCCGGACTCCCGGTCGACGCCCCCTAAGAAACAGACATCCCATTCGATGTCAGCCAACTCCTCAACTGCCGCCGCCAAGACTTCAAGGGTCGAGTCGAGGAAGATCGCATCGTCCTCAAGCCCGAGCAATGACCGGTAGCCGCGGTGACGAGCCGTTGCAATCATCTGCCGCCACGACAGTGCACATCCATGGTGATGGTTCTTGGGAGTTTCGATCGCCGCGAAACGCTCTACCCGCCAACCGATGCCGAGCTGCTCGTAGCGCGCCTCGGCTGCCGCCCGACGCTCGGTGTCACGATCAAGATTGAGGCTGAAGATCGCGTCGAACACTCCGAACGGGTTGGCCACCTGCTCCTGTGCGGCCTCGATCAGTTCATCGATGTTGTCGATGTCGCGATACTCCTGCGCGAAATGATCAACGACTGGTTGGGTATTCCAACCAATCTCGGTCCAAGCAAGCAGATAGTTCCTGACCCTGTCGTTGAGGTTTGGCGCATACGGGATCCCGGTCGGGCGAGCGAACCGATGTAGCCATCCCAGCTTGTTCAGACACAAGACGCGGCCGCCGGCCTGGCGAAACTTCTCGTGTAGGTAGCCCTCCTCGCCACCGAAACCACGGAACCGCGAATTGAGGCCGGGCCAAGCCTCACGCCGGCACGCGAACAGCCCCAAACCCTGCATCTGAATCTCGAAGGCTTCAACGTCGGGGTCATCATGGCGCTCATCGAGCCCCCAACGCCCGAACATCCCAGTGCCCCATTCCGGATCGAAATGGGTGCCGACGCACTGTTTGAGATCCTCAGCCAAGAGGGGGCCTTGCACCAGATCGATCGAATCTGGATGCGCGTCGAAATAGTCGATCAACGCCTGCAACGCACCCGGCGCGAGCAACACGTGGCTATCGAGGCAACACACAATGTCTGCATCAGCTTCACGAAACAACAGGTCGCGAACCGCAGTGCTCCGAAAACCAGTGAACGGTAGATAGCGAACGTTGTCGGTGTTGTTGCAAGCATCACGCAAAGCCTGCGACTGGAGGCCCTCAGGGTGATTGTCGAGCACCAGAATGCTGATTTGGTCGGCTACTTCGGGATGGTGCAAGCGGATGCTCTGCATCGTGAAATAGGCGCCATCGAAATCGTCATAGACCGACATGCCGATGCATAGCCGACGATGCCCGATCGGCGCGGTTGGTTCAGGAATCGGTCGGTCGGACTCGGCGGCAGCATCGATCTTGCCGAGTACATCGGCCAACATGTCGCGGGCGTTCGACATCACACCTCCACCTGTGAGTCGAGCCAGGATGCGACGCGATATGGGGCGACCGCTGTCTCGTAGCCGGAGTCCTCTGGAGGCACCCACTCGCCCGACGCCTTCCACACCCCGTTGAGTAACTCGGTTGGACCCTCTACGGGGCTATCGAAAGAGCCGACAACCAGGTTGATGTTGGGGCGCAACTGCTGCCACCACATGCCATACGGCAACGACGCGACCCGCACCGTGCACGGCCCGTGATGGCGGCAATATGAAGCAATCGCCACGAACACCGAAAACGGAAACGGCCGATCGGGGTCGTCGATAGGAATCTCAATGAATTGGTTTTGGTGTTGGTTCATGGCTGCACTGGCTTGGTTCGAGCGTTCGTATACTTGCCGCTCGTGACTGCAGAGGACAATAACCTCCCAACCAAAGTGGCCGGCATGGAAACCAACGACGTCGCTGACGGCATGGTCGTGTTTGACCCGGTCGCCAAGCAAGTCCATTACCTCAACAACACCGCCTCAATCGTGTACGAACTATGCGGCGGCGAAACAAACGGCGCCGGAATCACCGAACAAGCCGCGCAACTCCTCCCCAACCAGGACTGGGCCACACAGGTCTCAGAATGCCTCGATGACCTCCAGGCTCGTGGCCTGATCCGCTGAAGAAATCGACCCAGCCATTGCAGTTCCGCTTGCTCTGGCAGCAGGTGTCGATCGACACCACCGACGCTTCGTCGGAGATCGACGATGCGTTGTCGTACCTCACCAACGATGCCACCCACGGCTTCGCACCGGTGAGCACCATGTCTTACAAGGTGATCCGGCTGAAGTCACCGCTACCGGGGCCGGCCACCAACAGCTACTCCATCTTGGAAGAGGGGGACCCGCTGGCAACGGTCGCTGAGCCCGGCGACGTGCTTGACGTCATCTACCGACGCTCATACCAACGTTGCTTTGAGTTGGCATCGCTGCGGGGATGGGTGAGGCTGCACGCGGCGACGATTGACCTACCAGCGGGGCGAGTACTCCTTAGCGCACCATCGGGCACGGGCAAGACCACGCTGGCGTGTGCACTGAGGCTCGGCGGCGTCGCTGTTCCATCTGATGAGAGCGTGCTCGTGCGCGACGGAGAATCGATCCCGGTGCCGCGCCGTTTCCACGTCAAGGTTCCGGCCCCGGCCCACCTGCCTGAGCTGAACGACATCATCGAACAGTCACCCCAACTCCGCGCCCAGGCGGTGGCCGCAATCGACCCACGAGAATTGGGCGGCGCCTGGAGCATCGACCAGCGCCCGGTGCGGGCCGTGGTGTTGTTGGAGCGAGCCGATGAGACCCGGATCGAACCGCTGTCGGCCGTGGCGGCTATGCCAATGCTGATCGCTGAGTGCTTCCGAAATCAAGAAGCCACCGAGCGATTGTTCGAGGCTGCAACAAGCATCGCCCAGACAGCGACCTGCCACCGCCTACTGGTCGACGATCCGCGAGATGCCGGGGCGCTATTGACCGCGCTACTGGCTGAATAACGGTCCCGTGATGCTGCGAGGTGGTGTCTCGTGGTGCGTGCATTTTTGCGTTTACCGGCCCACGGGGATTCTGCTAGCTTGAAGCATTCAAATACGGAAGGTATGGCATGACGGAAAAAGACGAGGCAGCGCCGGAGCAAGACCGCCGCTCGTTCATGAAACGAATGGCCGCAGTGGGTATCGCCGCACCGGTCATCACCACCTTCGGCACCCAGGGGCTGCAATCGTCGTTCGCTCAAGCGGCCAGCTCGTCAGGCCAACGAGCCGCTGCACCGGTCTCGCCCACTACCACCGACGCCGCGAGTGGTCCTGTGAGCCCCACGACCACCGAAGCAACAACTACAACGGCCGCACCTTCGCCGACGACCACCGAACAAGCAACGACAACGACTGAAGCCACCACGACTACAACGACCACGACTACAACGACTACAACGACTACAACGACTACAACTCCGGTTCCAGTCACGACCACAACTCCCGAACCGCTGTTCTAACCCTCCCGAGTCCGTCCCGGTAGCGAATGCATGGGTCAGCGAGACAGTTCGCAACCGTCGCTGACTCTGGCGCAACTACTTCGGTCGGCTGCCAGCCCGAGCGACTCCACCGACGAACACCTTGTTGAAGTCGCGCTAGCCGCCGACCGCATGGGACTAGCGCCCGCTCTTTGGGGGCACGGAGTGCGAGCAGGCTGGTGGCATCCGGTTCCTGACGATGCCGCAGAACTTGTGCGGCAGCGGTCAGACAAACCGTTTGGGCAACCCGAGTTGGCTTTGCAGGCGTCGCTCTCGCTGAACCGAAAGCGCATCGCCGACCTCCTCGCTCAGGGCGAAGACATCGAGATTCAGTTTCGGCTGGCCGGGATACGGCCTATCCGACTCAAGGGGTGGCACACGATTACCGCCGGGTGGTGGCCAGATCCAGCGGAACGGACAATGACCGACCTCGACGTGCTGGTGAGTCTGGACCGCTCAGATGAGGCCTCCGACATTCTTCGGGGGATGGGTTACGTGGCAATCGAGTCGGGGCATACGAGCTTGGCCGATCACGAACTGGCGCCGGTGCGACTACCCGGCCACGCCGGTTCGGTCGAGGTCCACCTCGAGTTGCTACTCAAACGATGGGCTGGGGTGCTCGGCGCCGATGAGGTGCTCGACGGCGACCATCAGATGTCGACGACTGATGCGGTCACTCACCTGATCGCCCACGCCCAACTGCAAGACGAGTCTTACCTTCTCGGACGGGTGCCGTGGCGGGCGCTGTACGAGTTGGCGCTGCTCCTCCATAGCGACCGGCGTTCAGATATTGATTGGAATCTTGTGCGTTCACGATTCGCTGATGCTGGCGCCGAGCGTGCTCTCGACGGATTTCTTTGGCAGAGCTCGATGCTGTTCGGGGCCGATGTACCGCCACGATCGGGGAGAGTGCCGACGCGGTCGCGGCTCGCGTTGGCTATCGTCGATCGGCCGCGCCTTGGAGCTGCTTTCGCTTGGCTTGCCTACCTGCCGCGATCACTATCGGCCAACCGAATGCGTGCCCTTGAGCCTGACCGACCGCCGTGGCGAACCCGACTGGAATACCTCGTGTCGTCAGCTCGGGCAAAGGCCAAGCCGCGCCCCTAGAACTCACCCAGACCCCGCGGTTTGATTAGTTGCGGGTGCCGACGGTTTGAATTTCGTCGATGTCGTAGTCGAACGTGATCGACCTCGATAGGCCCTCAAGCGAACCGCTCCGGCCCGTCGAGGTCGTGTACGTCACGTCATAGAACGAAGTGATCGTGATTTGATACGGATCCTCTTCCGGTGACGACAACCGGTATGTGTAACCACAAGGCCCCTCTTCGAGAGTGTCGAGATCAACAATCGG